>NZ_JABBYO010000007.1:300000-415372 GCF_012958305.1 Tautonia rosea
ACACCTTTCCCGCGACCAGAGTTCGCAGTCGGAGCGGCTGGGAAAGCAGCAGGACGAGCGTTCCCTGTTCTTTTTCGTTGGAGAGCAGGTTATAGCTGAGCGCGAGAATGATCAGAGGATATAACGTGATGATCACAAAGCCGAGGTCGAATCGTCCGGTGAGTAAATGCACTGGATTCTCGATCTCGTCTGCGGCGGCGAACGATTGGCGTCCTTCAGTCGAGACCTTCACATATGAAGGGTAAAGGTCAGATTGGCCGATCACAAAGGCCGCCAGCGGTCCGGAGGGCAAGGCAGCGTATCGAGCACCAAGTGAGGTGCCGACCTGATCTGCAGGCACACCAGTACCCGATCCGGGCGAGCCGAGACGCTCGCGGAGTTGCCTGTAACGCTCCTGCTCCTCGGCAGCGATGCCATCGCGGGTCGATTGCTGAAATGCCACCCAGGACGCTCCGTTCGCGACTCCGTAGGCGACAATTGCCACCAGCACAAGGGAAACGGCGATTAGCGTCCGATCGGCGATCAGCAGACGCGCCTCGTGTTGAGCAATGCGAAGAACCATTCAAGCAATCCTCTGATGGGTCAATCAGCGCGGAGCGAACGGGCCGATCGGTTCAGCAGTTCGATCGAGAGAGCAAGCCAGAAGATTAGGGCCAGGCATGCGAATGCCTGTCGAAAGAGGACCGAGCCGATTTCGGGCATCTCGTAACGAAATAAAGGCATGGATTCCCAGAGTTCCGGACCGGCCTGGTACATGAATCCGAGGTCGGCGCCGTTGATTTCCAGGTCCTTGTTCAAGGTTCGGACAATGATGCGTCGATGGGTCTCAGCGGCCTCGCTAAACTCGTGATATTGCGACGTGTCAGTGCCGGCCAGGCCCATGGAAAGTTCGCGAATGGCCAGGGTGGGCAAGACAAATCCAAGCCCCTTCCGAAGTGCGTTCTGCAACCAAAAGCGTTCCCAAAGGGTGTCGTGGTGGCGGTCGAAGACGGCGTTGCCGTACTCCTCGCTGGCCTGGAGGGCGATACCTTGAAAGTTGACGGGCAGGTCTTCCACGAAGTCGACGTCGTATTGCGTAAGGAGATCTTCTTCGAGACGACGAAGACGCTCGTCTGCGGGATCGTGACCGTCGATTCCCTGCCGAATATCTCGATCAATCGCCGCGTGGAATTCGAGCGAGGAGGGAGTTGGGAGCCAGCGGCGAGAGAGGTCGGTTGCCAATCGGGGCGCGATCATCGTATTGACGATCCAGAAGGCGAGCAGAGTGATTAAGGCTGCCCGCGACGATCGAGCCCGAGCCGAGACGGTCAGCGAAAGCAGCAAGAAGATACCCAGATACACGAGATACCCGGTTGCCATCGCCAGAGCATGCGGCCATGTTTTCTCGGCGTCGGGGCCGCTTTGGATGAGGAGGTAGACCCCGATTGCCACGGCGGGCACGGCGATCAATCCCAGGCTGACCGCCAGCCCTAGTGCCTTGCCGGCGACCAGTTGACCGGGCTGGACGCCTAGGCTCAAGACCTGGCGGAGTGTACCTTGCTCGCGTTCGGCGGCGATGCTCGGAAAGGTCAGGACGACGATGAGCAAAGGCATCAAGAACTGAAGCACCGCCGCCGCGGTTAGTTCCCCAAAGCGTTGCAGCGCCGTGGCATCTCGAGCCGGACGATGCTGGAGGTCGTTCCGTTGGTGAGCTTCCAGGTAGACGGAAACACCGGTGTAGGGGTCGATCCCCGGATCAACGAATGCGAGGGGAAGTTTAGGTTTGAAGAGATAGAGCCCGTAGTGGGCCGCAGCATGGGGGTTCTTCTCTTCCTGACACTCGAAGTGCTCTCGGGCCTCGGCCTGGGCGCGGGTGTGCTCCTCGCTGACGTCTCTCCAGGATCGCCAGCCCACAGCCGTGGCGCCGATCAGAAGCACCGCGATGATCGCCGCAGAGGCTCGGAAGCGGCCGTCACGGAGTTGTTCGGTCAGTTCCTTTCGGGCAATTCGGACAATCATTGAGTGAATTCCTTATGATATTTCTATTGAAAATCAATCATGCATATGTTCAAGATAAATTCGTTCCAGGTCTGCGTGGCCGACCTCGGCGGTGTCGAGGGCGGCGACGAGGTGGCCGTGTTTCATAATGCCAACCCGGGTGCCGGTTTCCTTGGCCCGGAACAGGTCGTGAGTGGCCATCAGGATGGCCACTCCCTGTTCGCGGAGCATCAGGAGGAGGTCGGAGAACTCGTTCGACGCCTTGGGATCGAGCCCGGAGGTCGGTTCGTCGAGCAGCAAGCCCCTGGCTCTCTTGGCAATCGCCACGGCGATACCGACTTTCTGCCGCATCCCTTTCGAGTATGTGCGTACCCGGCGTCGAGCGGCATCCTCGGGCAAGCCAGCCTGGCGAAGAAAGCCAAGGAATTCGTCGTTTGAATAAGACGAATGCCCGGCCAGGGCCGCAAAGTAGGAAAGGTTTTCGAGGCCCGTCAGGTTTCCGTAGAGCATGACCTGTTCGGGAATGTAGGCGAGGTGCTTCTTCGTCTCCAGCGGATGTTCGGCCACGTCCAGGCCATTGATTTTCGCCGAGCCGGATGTGCGAGGAATGAAGTCGAGAAAGAGGTTGATCGTCGTGGTTTTCCCTGCGCCGTTGGCGCCGAGCAGACAGTAGACTTCTCCGGGACGCACCGTGAGATTCAGGTGATCCAGGGCTGTGTGAGAGCCATAGGCTTTTGTCAGATCGGACGCCTCAAGCATAGGAAGTGAACCTCTCCGAATCAGAATTGCACGATGGAAAGCAGTCGAACCCATGACCAGTGTGGTCGGGCACGTTTGCTCGGAGTTCTCGAATCAGCTCGGTGGCGAAGCTCAACACGGTTTTTTGGCGAGTGGGCACCTGAACCGTATCAAGGCATCAGTCATCGACATTACCCGTTCTCGACTCTGCGCACGGTCAGAGGTCCTGTCCGGAATCGGAAGGAACCTTGCCCAACGCCTCGACCGAGCGGAGCGTCTGTCGGATGGAATGCAATGGTCCGTCTGGCCGATCGGCTGGGTTCGATCGAATGCGTTCGGAACGCCGATCCCACTCCAATCGCTGCTCCGGGGTGTTCAGGAAGCGTTCGGCGGGCCTCGAGGAGGATGTGGTTGTGAACGCTCGGTCGAGTCAGGTGAGGTGGGGCCAACAGATGAGTGTGGCCGAGTGACCGAGCTCTCGTGTCGAGGGCCCGCTTCGGCGGTCAGTTGGGGTTGGGCGAAGAGTTGGCAGAGGGTGCACTCGTCGTGTGCCGCGGCAAGGCTTCCGTGATCGTTGGTGGAGGTGTCATGGTCGTGTTCGAATCCTGGAAGGAGGTGGAGTCCCGGTCCGCCGGCCAGTAGGGCCGAGGACGCAATCGCTATCCAGGTCAGTCCGATCACGGTCGGGAGCTGATGCATTGGCACGCGGAACGCTCAGAGGAATGATCAGGGAGTATTACGAATTTACCAAGCGACACACCGGATTCCCAAGAGAAAACCCGGTGTTTTGTCAAAATGAGTTGGGTTTTCTTGCAAGGATCGACGGATGCTCACGGAGCAGCGAGGAGGCTCGGTTGGTGTCACGGTGAGGCGATAGATGAATCACCGTTTCTGGTCGGAGAAGCATGCGATGCCGCCTCCTTCGGTGGCGAGTGCCAGTCGACGTCCTTGAGGATCCCAGGAGAGGCAAGAAATTCCACTGTCGATGGCAAACCTGTCCAATTGGGTCGCCTGGCGACCGAGTTTCCAAACCCCGATCGCGCCGTCAGCGAACCCAGCGGCAAGGCGAGCCTCGACTCGAGGTCGAAATGCCAATGACGTAATCCGAGATCCCGAGAGTCCGAATTGAAGCGGCGTGGTGCCTGCAGGGCCCTTTCCGGAGAAGTCCCAGACACACACCTCGGTCCCACCTCCCGTTGCCAGGAAGCGACCGGACTCATCCCAGGCGAGTTCCTGGACCTTGGTCGGATAGCCCCACATCTGAAGGTCGTCTCCGGTACGGAGGTCCCAGAAGTGGACAGTGGAATCCTGGTTGCCGGTGGCAAGGTAGCGTCCACTGGGACTCCAGCAGATGGTCAGCATCGAGCCTTTCCAGAAAAACTGCCGAAGGGGCTCGTCTCGATCGGGAGTCCAGATGGCCAGTTGCCCGTAGGATGCGGAGGCCAGTTGCTGCAGCTTCGGATGCCAGCGGATGTCGGCGATGGTGCTCGGGTGAGCGGGATAGGATCGCATCAGGTCGCCATCGGCATTCCAGAGCCGGAGACTCCGGCCTGCTGACGTTGCGAGCAGTGGAGCCTGAGCGCACCAGGAGAGGCGTTCAACCCAGGCCGCACCCCCGTCGACTGCCGCGATTTGCTGGCCCGAGGCCGCATCCCAGAATCGCACCTTACCGTCTTGTCCGGCACTGGCGAGTCGATCTCCTGTCGGGCTCCAGGAGATGGAGGTGGTCCCGAATCCATGACCGTCGAGCTGGTGCACCCATTCACCGGTCTGACCGTCGATCAGAGCGATCGGTCCGGCAATGGAGGCTCCGGCGAGTCTTCGACCGTCAGGTGACCATTCGATTGCGATGACATGATCATTCATCTCCTCGGCGGCCCAGAGCGGCTCGAAGACGGGAGTCGACGGTCCTCGGTTCCGCGCTCTCGGGTTCAAACGAGACATGCGCGGAACTCCTCGTTCAGTTCCTTTCGGTCGAGGTTACGGCCGATGAAGATCATTCGGTTGTGTCTTGGCTCAGTTCCCCAGTCGCGATCGGGGCGGCCGTCGAAAAGCATATGGACCCCCTGGAAGACAAATCGCCTGGGGTCTCCCGCGATGCTCAGGACTCCTTTCATCCGGAAAATGTCGCTTCCACGATCGCGGAGGAGGGTTGAGAGCCAGGTGTTGAGTTTTGTTCCATCAAGGTCGCCGGGAATGCTGATGCCGACCGAGGAGACCTCCTCATCATGTTCGTGGTCGGGTTTGTACTCGTGCGGTTGACTGGGTGTTATCGGCCCGTCCGGTCCTTCGAGGCGTGCGTTGAACTCGTCGGGATGGTGTTCCGAGAACATTACATAATGTCCGGGCGTTTCGATGCGAACCCCAAAAGAGGTCGTTTCCGACCCAAGTTTCAAGTGGGCCAGGTGGGGGCCAGAGACGAA
Organism: Tautonia rosea; assembly: GCF_012958305.1. Classification (NCBI taxonomy): domain Bacteria; kingdom Pseudomonadati; phylum Planctomycetota; class Planctomycetia; order Isosphaerales; family Isosphaeraceae; genus Tautonia; species Tautonia rosea. The sequence continues at coordinate 305,139 of NZ_JABBYO010000007.1, forward strand.
AGCGTTGCCGGGACTGACCTCGCGGCCATCGTCAGAAAAGGTCAGAACCGCATTCATCAAGACGGTTTCTGAGGGCTCGGTTGCGTCGCCGAGAGGCAAGAGCGCCACGGCCATCGCGGGATCGGGGCCTGGTTCCATGACCCAGCGGTAGTCCCCTCGATCGAGCCGATAAACACCGCTCCATTCGAACGGATATTCCGGCTCCATGAATTTCGGGTCGACCTCCAGGGCCCGCTCGAGGTTGAAACCGCCGATGTTCAGGATGCGGTCCATCTCGACCACCGCGTCCCTCGTCCGGTGGATCTTTGCGGCGGCGTTCATCGCCTTGAGCCGAGACTCCAGTCGCTCCAGTTCCTCGGGTGTCACCAGGTCGACCTTGTTCAACAGGATCACGTCGGCGAAGGCGATCTGCTCTTTCACTTCGTCCGAGTCGTCGATGTGCTGCCAGACATGCTTGGCGTCGACCAAAGTGACGATCCCGTCGAGCATGAGCTTCCCTTGCATCTCGTCGTCGACAAAGAACGTCTGTGCCACGGGTCCCGGATCGGCCAGGCCGGTTGTCTCGATCAGGATGGCATCGAAGCGATCCCGGCGCTTCATTAAGTTGCCGAGAATGCGGATCAGATCGCCGCGAACGGTGCAGCAGATGCATCCGTTGTTCATCTCGAAGATTTCTTCCTCGGCGTCGATGACCAATTCGTTGTCGACGCCGACTTCACCGAACTCGTTCTCGATCACGGCGATTCGTCGGCCGTGCTGTGCGGTGAGAATGTGGTTTAACAGGGTTGTTTTGCCGGCGCCGAGGAAACCGGTCAAGACCGTCACGGGCACGCGTCGCTCATCGGTGGCAGTTGTCACGGCCGAGGCCTCGTCATCGAAGGGAGGAGATGGAATGGAAATACGGCTCGACACAGAACGGGCGTTACCGTCTGGGGTCCGACTGCGGGGAAGGGGCGAGACGTTTTACGTCGGCTTCGGTTACGAGTTCGAGGGGTGAGTGAATCGTGACCTGAACTGTTGGAGTTCGTTCATTGAGGATTGCGATCACCGTCTCCAGCGGAGGGCAGCCTGGCTCTGAGCATCGAAGCTCTGTAACCAAGACGGTGGCCTCTTCAGGGAGTTGAAAGGTGTCCATGACCCATTGTTTGATTTCCGAAACGCGAGCCCGATTCGACGGCTTTGGTGCGAAGTTCACAGGACCCATCATGGTGTGATTGCTCCGGCAGGAGTGTCAGCTGAGACATCTGGCGAGGTGGTCTGGCACCTGGGAGCAATCGTTGGGTCTGGCTCGGAGACGAACCACTCGAATCGTCTCGATTCAAAGGAAGGGGGGAGAGGGATGACACGGCCTTGCGTTCGGCACTCCTCAGCCCAGGAAATTATCGCGTCGTAATCAGCATCTCCTCCGAGTTGGCCATACCAGAACGTGCCGTTTGGGGTCACCACGACGGCGACATTGGTCACGTCACAAGGGCCGACACATCCAGAAATGGTCAGTTGAACGGATTTGTTCAAGGCCCCGGCTTTCCAGGCAGCCTTCAATCGATCGACAGGAACCTCTGGGTGTCCTCGGTCCGTGCGGCCGCAGCAGCAGCCCTTGCAGAGAATTAATTGCGCAAACGCCCGGCGGCGGGAGATGACCGGGCCTGGATCGGTCAGGGGCTGGTCCATCGTCCGGTTCCTCATGGCCGACAGTTCAGGAGGTTTTGGGATCGACACCCCGATTCGTCGCTCGACCGCGACGGGCCAAGAGCTTGGTGCCGAAACCGGCACCGACGAGAACCGAGAACAGCAACCCGTACGCTCCGAAGGCGAGGACATGGTCAAGCGTCGACTCCGGCTCCAGGCCCAGGAAGTCGATTTTCTCCAGCAGATGACCGGTGTGGTGGGCAAGGAGGTAGACCACGAATCTCTCTTTGGCATGATGGTGAGTGAAAAACCGCCCCAGATGGCGGTCGATCTGATAATGAGTTATCATTACCATTGCGGGTCGTCAAGGGACTACCCCCGCGACATTGTGAGGTGAGAACGATGAATTTGCGCAAAACACGACAGGGGCAAGCGATTCGTCGCGTGATTGCCGAGTCGGGTCGGCCGCTCAGTCCGGCCGAGATTCAGGAGGCGGCGAAACACGACATTCCGTCACTGGGGCTTGCGACGGTTTACCGGGTCATCAAGCGAATGGCTGAGGATGGGGAAGTGGCCGCGGTTCAGCTTCCGGGAGAGCCGCCGCGTTATGAAGATCAGCGTGTGGCGGCGAAGCACCATCATCATTTTCACTGCAATGACTGCGGACGGGTCTTCGACGTGCCTGGATGTCCGGGTGGGCTCGATGCGCTGACGCCGCCGGGATTCCAGGTGGACCATCATGAACTGGTGCTGTATGGGCAGTGTGCTTTGTGTCGACGAGAGCCGACGACCTCGTGACCGAAGTGAGAATTCCTCACCTGATTCAATCGAGATTGGATCGATCAATTAGCAGAAAGGGTACGCGTCGGTTGCCTTGGTGAGTTGGGCTGAAGGGATGTCGCAAATGCAATAAACCGGAGCCGTCAACGACCGGGGTCGGGCTTCAGAAACGGCTGGGAGGCTGGTACGGGATCGGACTCAACCGTTCGGTTTCCTTAAGTTCGCCCGGGGAGATGGAATGCTGAGGGTCATGGGGAGCGAGGCTTTCGGGTGCGAGGAAGTGATTGGTGCCGAACTGTTGCCGTTGTTGCATGACACGAGTGAGGGACGAGAGTCCGGCGATGATCGTGACGGCACCAATCATTGCGATCGGCGACGACAGGTGCGACGGCCAGAAGGCGAGTCCGGAAAACCACCTCCAGCAGAGCGTCTGAACCAGAATCGCCATTGCTGCCGTGAAGGCCGGAGGAATGGCTCGCAGGCCGGGCAAAACAGTTGAGGAACCAAACTGGACCATGAGCATGGCCAGCGCTGTGAGCAAGGCGATCGAGATGGCGGCCTGCCAGCCAAGGAAGATTCCGGCCAGCATCAGCACGGCGACCAGGCTGGCGCGTTGATCGGTGGCCAGGCAAAGGATTCCGCCCAGGAGCAGACCGGTGAGCTGCCCGAGTCCACTGTTGAGCAGTTCAGCGGGTGAGAATCCGGATCTCGGAAGCCAATCGGGTCGGGGGAGTCGGAAGGGAACCGGGTGCAGTTCGGCCATGAGGATCGGGCCGAGGAAGCCCACGAGAATCGTCATGATGAGGAGTCGCCTCGGAATCCGGTGTCCATCGAAGGCGATCAGGGCAAGGCAGAGGGTCGTACAGAGCAAGATGAGATGATAGGCATAGAGGCTGATCAAATCCCACTTTGGATACCAGAGGATCCAGACGACTCCTGCGTAAAAATTGGGTTCACGAACCGGGACCGAGCCTCCTCCGGAAAGCAATTGCACTTCAAGTAGGGCCAGAAAGATGGCTCCCGTGACGGTTTCGACGATCGGGTAACGTGGCGAAATGGGTGTCTGACAGGATCGGCACCGTCCCCGCAGCCGGAGCCATCCGAGAATCGGAATGTTTTCCCGGAAGGTCAGGGCGGTGTGACAGGATGGACAGTGGGAACTCCTTCCCCAGATCGGCAACCCCTTCGGCATACGATACACCACGACATTGAGGAAGCTCCCGACCGAGGCCCCCAGGACGAAGAACCAGCAGGCGGTCATTCCCTTCAAGATCGCCATGGTTTGCTGATCGGACTGAGACAGATCCTCAATGGTCTCGATCCCGAGCGACCGCATGGTCAATTCGGAAGGGGAAGAGGCGGCCTGGGTTTCCTCGGAACGTTCCGAGTCGCTCGGTTTCATGCCCGCGAAGATTTCCGGGTAGGGTGGCAGTGTGGGCAACGCGTTCCCGTCGGCCTGAGCCGTTGAGCTTTCCAATCCGAGCGTGGCAAACAGAATCATCGCCGCACCGACCCAGGAGACGCGGCGATTGCCCTTGCTGGCTCGCTGCTTCGACGAGACGGAGACGGGCCGGAAGGCCGATTGGGTGCAGAGGCGAACCGCGTCGCGGCACTGAGATCGGATGACCTCGGTCTCGCCTTCTCCCGGATTCGCGATCGAGCTGGGTGCGTAGATGGCCCAGTCGGCCAGGGGGATGAGACGGCGGATCGCCTCCCGGGCTGAGGGATCCTCGAGCCGGTCGGCGGCGAAGCGATACCAGTCTCGGAGGGTCGTGGAACCGGCACGGCCGATTCCGGAGAGCTGGGCGCGACGCTCCAGAAGTCGAACCGTGACGATCACCGAGTGTCGAGCCCCGCCGTGGAACGTGAGCCGCCAGATGAGCGTGGCGATGACCCCGGCCAGCCAGGAGCGAAACCCGACCAGAAGCCCGACCACAGCGAGAGTGCCCAGCGTTCGGACGGGGTGTTGGACGATCCAGTAGAAGACTCTGCTCACCGCCTCACCCAACCGGGCGAGCAGCGCCGGTTCCGGCCCAAGGACCTCAAAACCGGGAGTAGCCTCGACGACGATCCATTCCTGAGTCGGCAATTGCACCTCGACCCAGGTATGCAGATCGGCGGGCCAGAAGACCGGCGTCCAGCGTGAATCGGGATCGTACCGATCGGGATTCGCGTAGAGCCCCTGGACGAATCGAGCCGGGTATCCGAGGCTTCGTAACAGGAGGCAAGCGGTGCTGGCGAAAATGTAGTCGTCGCCACGGCGTTGCTCGAAGAGAAAATGGGCGATTGGGTCGTCGACCTCGGAGGGGATGACGGCGTTCTCATCCCATTCGTAATCGGTCCGCAGGTGGTCGGTAATCGCCTCGACTTGCGACCAACCGCGGTCAAGGCCTTTGGTCCATTGCTCGGCGAGGGCTCGGATGCGCGGGTCGAGTGGGCGGTGGTCGGGAGCGTCGGGGGAGCCGACAGTCATGCTGGTTCGGAGGTATTTCGGCAGGGAGTAAGATCGGCCTGGCGGCATCGAGCAAGCTCGGAGCCGAACGGGGTCGATCGTAGGGGTGTGCGTTTCGAGCTTTGTTTGCTTGGGCAAGGCATCGGCGCGGTATCGGAGGATGCCTTCCTGGGCCAGGGCGAAGAAATTCGGTCGGTCGATCCGGTCGATCCGAAACCGGTCGCAACCGGGGGGGAGGGGGAGCTGTGGAGCCTCGATCTCTCCGACCACAATTTCGTGGGAGATTGCCCCGGCGTTGATCGACTGGTCGGTCCGGGGCAGCTCGATCCATCCTGCGAAGCCGAGTTGAAGCTCGATGGAATCGGCCCCCAGGGTCGGCTCGACCCAGGATCGGCCGTCGAACTCGTCGAAGGCCAGCATTCGGAGATGAAGCGGGGTCTTCCCCCGAACCGAATAGGCTTCGCCGGCCGATTGATCGGGGCGTTTGGAATCGCGTCGAGGACCTCCCCGGACCACCGAGAACTCTCGGGTCGGGTTTGACTGGCGCGATTGTTCCTCCTGAAGCTCGCCCGACTGGTTCTGGATGGCCACAGCCAGACTGCGGCGATTGTTGAATTCTTCGGGATCGCCGTAGCGTTCGGTGCTGGCGTCGTAGAGGGAGGTGTCCTTAGTTTCGAGGAAGATGTCGGAATCGACGGGACCGGAGGTGGTCGGGTCGTTGATCCCCTGGGCGAGGTTCGGGCCATCTCCCACGCCAGATTGAGCGGAGGCATCGGCGATGGTGGTTCCGCCGGAGGTCGGCATCAATTCACCCAGCACGCCGATCGTTCGACGGGGACCGACCACGAGCACGGTCATCGCTCCGACGAGCAACCCCCAGACGAGGATAGCAAGAACCGGGGGGCGATGGTTCGTTCCCTCCAGCAGCTTGATCTGGATAAAGCTCCAGTAGAGCAGGATCAACCAGTAGCTGCCGAGCAGGGCATAGGCCGTCGCCAGGACGTAGAGCAGGCGGTGCTCTCCCAGAACCGAGCTGAATAGCATGAGCGCCAGAGACAGGCCGCCGGAAAGTCTCAGGCAGATGGGATTGCCCGCCAGCGCGATGACCGAGAGGGCGGCGTCTCGCAGCAAGAGGACCAGCATGGTTTCGTAGGCAAGCGCGGGCATCCCTGCGATGGTCACGCCGAGGTCCACCCCCCAAAGCACAGCGACCATGGCGCAGGAGAGGAGCATGGTGGCAACCGAGGGAACGTCTTCCGATTGCCTCCTGCGGGAGAGAAAGGCATGGACGATCACCGCCCAGCCGGTCAGCAAGGCGACCTGAAGGACCCGAAAGGCACCATGCACGCCGGGACGATCGAGCGTGTATTCGGCCGTGAGCACGGAGATCGCCACCAGAACGAAGCCGAGCCGGACGAGTTGCCGACCGGCCCGTGTTTCCTCAGTTCGCATTGAGGACCTCCCGCCAGCCGCGCCGGAATTGTCCGGCAACGTTGTTCGCATCGGTAATCTCGATCCAGGGGCGGACAAGCAAGGGCCGATCGTGGCGTTCCGGTTCGGCCACGGCGCCGAAGGAGGCGGCGCGGAGGATGATTGCTTTGCCTCCATGCGGCCAGGCATCTGCCCGCTGGAGCCCTCGATCGGTGGTGATCACGACCTGCAACCCATCACGGAAGCGTCGGACAGGAGAGGAGGAGAGGACCTCGCCGATCGTTTTTGACGTTTTCGGCGGAATCTTCGCGAGCGTATCGAGCAGGCGTTCGCGATGCGAGGTGCCCGATCCGGTCGCGACCGAACGGTCGTCGACGACGAGATGAACCAGGGCTCCTCGGTTCAGGAAGGCTTCGATCAAAGTTGCTGCGATCCGGATGGCCCATTCCCGAGAGCTGTACGGTCCGTTTCCGCCGTGAACCGAAGGGAGGACGTCAAGCACGACCTGAAGATGCAGGTTCGCGCTGGCCTGTCGCTCGCAGACGATCAGGCGATCGTAACGGGCCGACTGTGGCCAGTGAATCCGGCGGAGTGAGTCGCCTCGGACATAGGGACGCACACCGAAGAAGTCTCCAGAGTGGCCCGCACGGTTCTGGAAGACGAGTCCTTCGCGGGTCCGATCACTCGCTGCGGCCTCGGGAATGTCGTCGAGTGGCAGGGATCGGGGCCAGACAAGCAGGCTCCCAGTGGTTGCGAGTGATCGCTCGGCCTCCCAGAGGCCAAAGGGAAAACCGGTTCGGAGGGCTGCCGAACCGCGCGGATACTCGCCTCGCAAGGGAGGGACGTACGGAAATTCGAACTCGGTGGTCCTCCATCCAGGGACGACCGCGAGATTGACGACCGAGCCAGAACCGGCATCTTCGTGTCCCCCCCGGAGGCGAAGCCCCCAGGAGCCGATCGGCAGGTAGTTTGATACGACCAGGCGGGCTCTCGTGCCTTTGCCCTCAACAGTCCGGCGGTCCTCGAACTTCAGGTGACCCCGGATCGCCAAGAGGCTGACCTTTGGCCAGATTACCCCGAGGACGATGACCGAGCCCACCCCGATCAGGAGTAAGTATGCCCTGGCATGGACGAACCAGCCGCAGAGAGCCGCCGCCACTGCCGCCATCGCCAGACTTCCCAGCGGATAGCGCCAGGGAAGATACGCATTGACGAAGGAGAAATGATCGGCCTCGACCAGGAGATGACGCATCCCGAGCAGCCAGCGCTGCAACCGAGAATCGCCATCGTGATGGTGAACCCGTTCAGCGTTCAGTTCGCGATCGTCGAGGATCATCATTTCGGACACTCCCTGCTCCCATCGACCTGGAAATCGCGTGAGGGATTGGCCGTGGCGCGGCGCTTGAATTCCCAGTGTCGAGAAGCGGTCCCCCTCGTTGGAGGAGCCAATTCAGGGCGATGTCGCCGCCTTGCCGGGATGAGTTCCGGGGCGGCTCAGCCTGGGAAGGGTTCACGCAAGTCCCCGAAAACACCGGTCGTCCAGCAACGGAGTCGGCGAATTCGTGGCAGCGTTGATCAAGAGCAACGCGCGAACGGGCAACTGGCGATTGAGCCCTTCGCGGTACGAAGCCCGAGGCTTCGGTGATCAGCAGGAGGTGCCAGGAGGGGCGCGAGGCTCACCCGTCTTGAAGTACGGGGTCCGGATGGAGAGAGGAGCCGACACGATCGAGAAGGAATGAACCTGGAACCCGAGCGAGACGCCCTGGTGCAGCAAATCGAGCTGAGCCTGCCCGGAGAATTCGCAGACGGGACAATTAGACTCGGCGTCGAGCGGCGGAGAGGAGGGAATCTCCGAGCCGTCTGAAGAGCACGTGGAGTGTCCTCCATCGTGAATCAACTCGTGGACGAACGGCCCAAGGGTGGGCAGCCACCCGTAGGTCAGCAGGAGAAGCGTCGCGATTGACTGAAGGAACGGTCGCGACATCATCAATGACGAATCGAGTGAAACGAGGTTGGGACGAGTGGTTGATGCGATCGGAGATTCCAATCTCATTTACGCTACGCGGTGTTGGCCCCCCTCGTCAATGGTAAGTTGGGCATTCGTGGTCCTTCCTTTGCGTTCGAAATGGATCTCGACAATCAAGGCAGACCGCCAGATCGACAACTTCGCCTACAATCGCAACGAGGACGACAATCGATCGAGCATTGCCCTGGTGCGGCATTGGTAAGATGCCCGATGCTTATCCCCTGGCTCTCGGTTGATGAAGCATCGTTTTCGGACTGATAGCGAAGAGGACGGACAGGAGTTTTCTGGCGATGGCGGACAATCTGGGTCGCATGGATGGGAAACGTTGCCTGGTGACCGGGGCGACTTCGGGAATTGGGGCGGTGACAGCCGAAGAGCTTGCCCGACTGGGGGCTGAGGTGATTCTCGTCGGACGCGATCCGAAGAAGTGCGAGGAGATGCTTGAGCGTCTCCGACGGCAAACGGGCAACACTGCGATTCATTCAATGGTTGCGGATCTCTCGTCACAGGCGGAGGTGCGTCGCCTGGCCGAGGACGTTCGAGTGCGGTTTGATCGGCTCGACGTGCTGATCAACAACGCCGGTGCGTTGTTCATGGATCGTCGCGAAAGCGTTGACGGAATCGAGATGACCTTCGCTCTCAATCATCTGGCTTATTTCTTGCTCACACACTTGTTGCTTGATTGTTTGAAGGCTGCGGCTCCGAGCCGGATTGTCGTCGTGGCGTCTGACGCTCATCGTGGAGCGTCAATCAACTTTGATGATCTTCAGGCCCAAACGCGATTCAAGGGGCTTCGGACGTACAGTCAGTCGAAGCTTGCCAACGTCTTATTTGCCAGAGAGTTGGCCAGGAGACTCGAAGGCACTCGGGTAAGCGTCAATGCCCTCCATCCGGGAGTGGTCAACTCGTCCTTCTTTTCCTCGGGAGAGGGGCCGGCCTGGTGGGTCATGCGCCGGCTGGCGGGGCTCATTGCCATCTCGTCAGAGCAAGGTGCGAAAACGTCGGTCTACCTGGCCACTTCTCCCGAGGTCGAGGGGGTGTCGGGAACCTACTTCGTCAAGCAACGCCAGGTGAAACCTGCTCCCGCGGCCCAGAACGACGAGGTAGCCCGACGGTTGTGGCGTGTGAGCGAGGAGATGACGGGGCTGGTTTCTTCGGAGTGAGTGTGTCCGGAACAAACGCTGAAGGTGGTGCTTCGAGGTTGGTCTCGATGCACAACGCGTTCAGCGTCTGAGCCGTTTCAAGATCTCGATCATTTGGGATTCCGGTACAATGAAATGAAACCGTTCCATCCTGCGACGGTCTCGACGATTGCGAGAGGCTGATCCTCCTCTGAGCGAAGGAGAATCGAATAGTGTTGGAGCAGTACCTCAGAAAGCGCTCCAGGAGCCATTCGTGATGAATGATGTGTTGCTGATTGTCGGCGTCATGTCGGTCTGGTTTGTCGTAGCTCGTTGGGTGCTCCCCGCGCTCGGAGTTCCGAGCTGAATGGGCGGGTCGTGTGCGGTGTTACCGCACGAGGACGTGGAGCAGGCGGCATCGTCAAAGGACTCCCTTATTGCCGACCAGGAAACGACTCAACCGGGCGAACAGACGTCAATGCGATAAGATAAGTTTGAGCCTCAGCCTTGTTACGTGGATGGTCGAGCGATCGAGCCGAACAGCGATGAGTGTCGTGCCTCAGGGAATCAGACACAAGGCAAAGGGGCGAGCCGTCGAAGGCTTCAAGCTTGTCGAGAAGCTGATCGTCGTTGTCAGTCCGATCGGCAGGAACCCAAGAAAGTGCTCGACAAATCGGAACCGGTCTCCGGGGTGATGCAGTTCGATCGGTTTTCCTGTCGCAAGCGATTCACGGATTGCCCTCAGCTCTGTCGGACTGATCAGCGCCGGTTGACGACTCTCGCGGCAGAGGTGGAGCGGTCGATGACAATGCCCCAGTTCGACCTCTTCGAGCACGGCATCAGGTTCGGGACGATACTGAAACAGACCGAGCGCGAGCGCATCCAGATAGAGGGAAATCGGTACAATCCCGGTACGTTCAAGTGACTGTATCTCGAAGATCAAGGCGTGTGTGTAAATCTGTTTTCCGCCCCTCCCGCTATATTCCGGGCGGCCTTCGCAAGAACGAGAAACCACCATTCGCCCTTCAAGCAAGGGGTGAATGTTGACGCTTGCCCGGTTGGCCTCATCGACCACGAGCGCACCGTGTGAAGGACACCAGGAGGCCAGGGTCCGTGCGTCCGTTTCTGAGACGCCTCGCGAGCGGCTCACCACGTGGTAGCCTTCCCGGCCGCTCCGAGGCAATGAGGTGTAAATGGCCTGATCTACCCACATAGCCGCGTATCCTGGAAAGGGCCGCTCACGGGAAGTCCCGTCAGCGCAGGAGGCCGGAAAGCCAGGCAAACGGCTCAACCACGCCACGAGGTTCAACACGCAGAGGAATGAGCAACTCTCCACCGTCTCGATCAACGAGTCGACCGCAGGAGCCGGCCACGCTGGAGCAGAAAAACTTGAAGTGACGCAGTCTCGCGTCGCACATGCGCCAAAGTGCCGAGGCATGGGCTCGGGCAAATGCGAGGGGGTCGTCGATCGGCTCTTCGCACAAATCGACCTTGGTGAAGACGAGCGCCACGGGAATATCCATCTTCCGACGCCGCTGGCCGTGCATGGATTCCAGATACGAGATGAGCTGCATGGCGAACATTTCTTGAGCCTGCCCCTCGGCAATCACGCCAACCGTGTCGATCAAGACGACCAGTCCGCCGCATCGTTCAATGAGTGTGCGTACGGTGGTATGAGTTCCCGGGCTTTCCAACTCGCTGGCGACGGCCTCGCCGGCAACGTCGGGTGTGACCACGTCGAAGCCGTGGCGCTTGCCGGTCGAGACCTCGCAATGAACCCATTGCCAACGATCGGCTTCGACCGGAGTTTTGTCCGGAAAGCGTTGCCGTTCCAGTGCGAGCATCACCTGGCGTTGCAATGCCAGGGAGAAAGGTCCTCGGGCCATTCCATGGAACGGACCAACACCATGCGAGAGCAGGTCGAGCAGCATCCCGAGGTAAACCGTCTTGCCGACACCGCTCGGGCCGAGGATTCCGACGATACGCGGGAAGGTTGGTCGTCCGAGGATCGATTCGATCACTTCCGCCGGAGCGAAGCATTCAATACAAGATTCTCCCCGCAGACTCCCTCCACAAAGCGGGCAGGGGACCTGACCCCCGAGCCGTGTGCTCCGATCGAGATAGCGGACACCGGTACTCATTGAAGGGGGCTCCTTTAGTCGTTGCCGGGGCAGATCGGTTGTCGGAGACACTCGGTCTCACAGGATGTTCGGCGGATGGCGAGGTCGTCGTTGGACTCAGTTGCCGGGTTGCTCTCGGAGTCGATCGGCCGAAAGCGCGCATCGGAAGCCAATGTTTGCACGACGATCGAGCGTGCCCTGACCGGTTACGAAGTGGCAGGTTGCCTCGCCCGGCAGGTAGGTGTCGAAGCTGCCACCGACAATCCGACGCATTGGCTTCCAGGGATGAAATTCTTCTCCTGAGTCGCAGGGGACGGCGTCGAGCAGGTCCTCGATCCATTCCCAGACATTGCCGCTCATCTGGAAAATTCCGTTTGGAGTCGCCCCGTTGCGGTAGGCATCGACGGGTACGGTGTCGCCGATCCCGCTGGAGCGGAGATTGGCTCGGGCTGGGTCAAACAGGTCGCCCCACGGATACCGGGTGCATCGGCCTCCGCCAAGGTGTTCGGGCCAACCGCCAGCCTTTTGCCATTCGGCGGCGGTGGGCAGGCGCTTGCCGACCCATCGGGCATAGGCTGACGCTTCATACCAACAGATGCCGACAACCGGATGATTGGCCCGGTCGCTCGGATAGGTGCGATTTGACCAGTCGGCGGGTCCTGGCTGGCCGGTGCGATCCGTGAATTGCAGGAGGCTGGGCCAGACTTCCCGCGGCCAGAGTTCCAGGCAGTCGTAACAGCCGGAGGCCACAAACCGTTGAAACATCTGGTTCGAAACCACATGTCGGTCAAGATAGAAGGCGGGGACCTCGACCAGTTCTTCGCCTCCGTCGCTACGGCCCAGAACGAGCCTTCCAAAGGGAATGAGGGCCATCCGTTGTTCGAGGGATTCCCAGGCACGTCGGGCATCTTCCTCAGTGACATGATCCGCGGCTGATTTGAGCAAGGCGAAGGCGTCTCGCCCATCGCTGATCAACTCGTCAATGAAGTGGCCGACCGATTCAGCCTCGGGAGAAGGGCCCGCGGCCGGAGCGGGACTTGAACGACCACCGAGCCATCGGAACGCCCAGCCTCGGCGGGGTGACTCAAGTGAGTGTCGGACCTGAACTGACATCGAAATTCCTTTGAACCCCGGGGGCCGCTTGGTAATCGTGATTCGTCAAGGGGACGCGTGCCCTCGGGATTCCGCCGTCCGACGGACGTCGCGGCGCAGGGCTTCAAACTGTCGTAAGATGGCCCGGTCCACCATGTCGTCACGTTCAACCGAAGGGCTGGCGACCGGGGCCGGAGTGGGAGCACGGGTCGGACGCGACTGTTCGACAGGTGATCGAGCCACGGAGAGCGCGGCGATCTGTTCGTGTTCGAGTCGTTCCCAGGCTTCAGCGAGTAACCGTCGATCGTGGTCAAGGGCCTCGACCTGGGCCTCCCACTCCCGTTGATGACGTTCGATCTCTGCTTGCAAGGCGGCCCGTTCCTGCTCGGTTGCGTGGTCGAGTTCCGACGTGGCATCGGCCAGTTCTTCGAGGCGATCAAGCCAGTGATGAACATGGCTGCGAATGCGATCCATTGCCGCGGTGATCGATGCAGGATCGATCGAGATCCTCGGGCCATTTCGTTCAATGAACCGGTGAGATTGGACTTCGCTGGTCGAGGATTGCATCGGGGAGCCTCCGAGGGGGATGCGGAATCGGGCCGGTTTCAATGATGAGACCCGACTCGCCCGAGCAACCGAGCGATCCGGTTGGAGAGTTGACGTTCCTTCCGTTCTTCCTCTTCCTTGGCATGAACCTCGCTCAGATGTTCGCGGAGGGCTCGGACCCGTTCGCTCGGACTCAGGTCGGAGGCCGAGATGCGAGGGCCGCCCCGACTCGATCGAAGCTCGGCCAGTTCCGCCTGGTGGCGAAGTCGCTCGGTTTGCATCTCGTGCCGAGATATTTGCAATTCCTCTCGGGTTGAATCGAGTTGAGCCTGGAGCAGTGTCACCCGATCGTTGAGTCGCTCGGCTTCGTCTTCGAAGACGGAGAGGCGTCGGCATTCGTCGCGCAACTGATGGTTTTCCTGCTGCAGATCATTGAGGGCGGTGTCCCCCGGCGCGTTTTGCTCGGTCTCAAGGCGAAGGCGGACTCTAGCAAGTTCCGCCTCGAGCTGGTGCCGCTCTCGGTCCCAAGCCTGACGCTGGGCCTCAAGTTCCTCCTGGAAGAATCCGGCCGTCTGGCCATTCGAACCAGGCTCCGAGAGGAGATGGTCCGATTCGACGAGGCGATGTTCTAGCTCCTCGACCCAGTGATGCAGTTGGTCCCACTCGGCCGATCGAGCCGCCTGGGATTCCTCGACGGCCGTAAGATGTTCCCAGAGCAGGGCGATGGTTTCATCGCGCTCCTCGAGCAATTGGGTCATCTCTTCCAGCCGAAGACTCGTTTCCGCATCGATCGGTGGATTGGAAAGCTTGGGTTCCGGATTCGCAGAGGCATCAATCGCTGCGTGAAGTTCTGCTTCGAGCCGCTCGATCTCTTCCTGGAGCAGTGCGATTGTATCGAGATAGGCATCTCCAGGGGTCTGGTCCTGAGGATCGAAGGTGCTGGTCGGGTCCATGAGGAGGCCTCTCGAAGCGGGAAACGTCGATGATTCGGTGATCAAGCTCGGATTTTGGTTCGGGCCTGGGGGGTCAGGCGAGCACGGCACCTCCCGATGGGGAGAGCAGGTGGTCGAGAGTGGCCTTCAAATCCGACTCGGCGAGCGGCCGGTGAAGGATGCCGTCAAGGCCCATCGCATCGAGTCGATTCAGCTCCTCCTCATCAGAAAGGCCGACCAGACCGATGAACCGGGTTGTCTCGGAGGCTTGCTCGCGACAGGCGTTGAGGATCGGTTCCTGGTTGGGGCGATCAAGGGCGATGAACACCAGGTCAAACCGTTGACGACGCATCAAGAGCTGTGCTCCGACGCGATCTCGAACCATCTTGAGTTGACAGCCGCAGCCCTCAGGACCAAGCGCAGCCTGGATCATCCGGGCCGATTCGGGCTCGTCATCAATGAGCAGCACGGAGGCTCCGGGGATGGCCGCTCGACGCTCCAGGAGACCGACAAGCTCGAGCCCTCGGGCGATATCGGCCACTGCCTCAAGCGGCATGCCGGACTGTTCGGCCAGGGCCGAAGTGGTTTGGGCCCCATCGAACATCGACGCGAGCTTGAGTTCGAGGGGGGAAAGCCCGGATCGATCGAGGTTGCCTCCCCTGGGGGTCTGTCGGGCGAAGAGAATTGAGGCGAAGGCGTCGAGGTCGGTCGTGGGATCGCAGCGACGAACGCCCTCGACGGCCAGGGCAGGCAGGCTGAGCTGTAACGGAAACGCCTGGAACATCGGAGGCATGGTTGCGTCCGGTTCGAAGAGGAACCGTCCAGGATCGGCCGAGAGTGCCCAGTACGTCAGAATCGACGCCTGAGAGCGGAGCAAGGCGCGCAGTTTTCGTGGGTCGGTCAGGCTCTTTTCGAGCATTCGAACCAGGCCCGACATCGACGGATCGACCCGTTCTCCCAGGGTGGCGGTCAGCAAGGGAGCCAGTTCGGCCATCTCGGCCGGCAATGCGTCGAAGAGTCGGTCGGGGCTGATTGTCGGGGAGCATACGGCCTGGATGCGGCCGCTGCTCAGGTTAAATCGGATCCGGTCCTTGTCCAGTTCAAGGGTGAGTCTGCCCGAGCAGAGGGAGTTGTTCAGGAAGTCGATGACGGATCGCAAGGGGAAGGCGGCCGTCTTGCCTTCGAGCGAGGCATCATGCACGTCCCCGACCGTTTCCGGCATCGCGCAGCCGGTCTGTTGCGCCCGGACAACCATGGCGCCGACCTGAAGTGCGTTGGCCACGCCGGTCTTGAGCAGATCAGGGGTAAACGGCTTGGGGATCTGATCGACCACGTTGGGCAGATCAGTGTAAGACGCAAAGGCGCGATTGCGCATGGCAGAGCTGATGACGACCGGAATCTGAGCCGTGACCTCGTTTCGCAGCAAGGCTCGACAGACTTCGTCGCCGGTGGTTCCGGGAAGCTGATGGTCCAGGACGATCAAGTCAGGACGAATCGCAGCGGCCGCTTCGATGCCGGCCTCGGCGTTCGGCGCGGTTGCGACACGATAGCCGGCCTGCGAGAGGTGGCATTCGACCATTTTGAGAATGGTCGGGCTGTCGTCGATGACCAGAATTTGCGGGCTCTCCATGATGGCCCCTCAGGCAGTCAGGTTGGGCGATTCAGTGACGACGCCGGGCGAGACAGTGCCGAGCGTTCGATGATCGATCACAGGACCAACGGCAGTAGCCAACTCCTCAGGATCAACCGGCTTGGGAACAAAGGCGGCGGCTCCGAGCTCGAAGACCCTGCGACGGGTGGCCGGATCGGAGAGTGTGCTGGTCACAATGACCCGGCTCGTCTCCAGCACCCCGGTCCGTCGCAGTTCGGCCAGCAAGGCAAAGCCGTCCATCCGAGGCATTTCCAGATCGGTCATGACCAGGTCGAAACGGCGGGTTCGCAGCTTTCCGAGCGCCTCCTCTCCGTCGGACGCCTCCTCCAGGTCGAAGCCGAGGGCTCGAAGGTGGCGAGAGGCAATCCGACGAACACTGAGCGAGTCATCTACGACCAGGGCGACCGGCTGTTGGCCAACCGGTTCCGGATCGAAGACAATCGGCGCGTCGCCTTCGCGAGCCAGACGCAGCAGGCCCGCGACATCAAGCGCGGGGATGACCTCCCCCCCCGTCGAGAGTCCGGCTCCAGAGATCGCCGGGTTGCCGACCAGCAACGAGCCAAGCGGCTTGAGGACCAACTCTTGAGGACTGTCAATCCCATCGACCTGGAGCGCCACGGCTCCCATCTCAGAGGTCACCACAAGAACGATAGGACATGATTCTCGGGATGGTCCTGAGAACCCCATGACCGGCGCCAGGTCGATCAGGGGGAGCCATCGGTCGTCGATCCGGGCGCTCGGACCGTTCCCAAGACTCCCCGGCTCGACCGCCGAAGCCCGATGGACGGCGTTGATCGCGGAGGTTGGCACCGCGAACGCCTGACCTCGGACGCGGACGACCATCATATGTTCGAGCGCGATACGAGCTGGCAATCGGATGGCCAGCCGGGTTCCTCGGCCAGGGTGCGAGGTTAATTCAACCCTTCCGCGAAGGGCTTCGACTTCCCCGGCGACCACGTCCATACCGACTCCTCGTCCGGAGACGGCATTGGCCTGGCCTCGGGTCGAGAAACCGGAATGAAAGATTAAGGCGCTGAGGCGCTCGATGCTCGGTTGCTCGTGCGGGCCGATCAACCCGAGCCGTCGTCCTTTCTCGGCAATGGCTTCGTAATCAAGGCCTCGACCGTCGTCCTTGACTTCGAGGACCACGGTGTTTCCCTCGCGACGGGCTTCGAGCGTGATTCGGCCTTCCGGCGGTTTACCCGCCTTTCGACGATCGTCGGGAGCCTCGATTCCGTGGCCGACGGCATTGCGGACGATGTGCAAAAGTGGTTCGTAGGCTTTATCGAGCAAGACGCGATCGGCGCCGGTGTCTTCACCAATCAAGGTCACGTCAATCGTTCGCCCCTCGATGCGAGCAGCGTCTCGGGCGACGCGAATCAGTCGTTGAAACACGCCTCGAACGGGCACGATCCGGATCGATTGCAATCCGTCCCAAAGACGTAAACTGAGGCGAGAAAGGTCTTCGGCTTCACTGGCCATGGGAACTGCGGCCTCGCGGGCCGTGGCAGCCAGGACGGCCAGATCCTCGGCTTGCTCGATCATCCTCCGAACCTGGGCGGCCAGTTCATCGTCAAGGGGGTCGCGACTCGAGGTGCATCGGATCGTGTCGATCGGCAACGCTTCCTCCAGTCGATCGACGCTTCCCCGGAGTCGCTGACTGCATTGCCGACCCGAGAGGGCGAGCTGCTTCATCCGGTCGGCCTGTTCTGACCAGACGCGACGTCGGGTGAGCAGCTCGGAGCAGAGATCCATCAGCTCCTCGAATCGCGCCACGGGCATGCGGATCAGGCCATCTCCGTCGGTCAACGCCTCGTTCGAGGTGATCGGCTCTGAGGAGGTGTTCTGATTGCCTGGTGTGTCAGAGGTTTCCTGGTCGATCGCTCCGATCGGCTCCGGTTGCGAGGTGCTGCTGGAGCCTCGCAATGCGTCGAGGGTTCCCTCGATCCAGGAGAGAGATTCCTCCATACGGCCGATCAGCGGCCCCTCGGCCGAGCCGCTGCCTGCCTCGATCGCATCCTCCAGCTCATGAATGCGCTGGGCGAGTGAGGTGAGTCCGACACTTCCCGAGGCCCCTTTCAGGGTGTGGTAACACCGGCCGAGTTCGTGGAGTGTTTGTGCGTTGTCACCGGGTCCGAGTCGAAGAACAAGGTCTTGAATCCTGGCGAGCAGGTCCGCCAGGTCCGCGATGAGGATGGCCTGGAGTTCGGGATCAAGCTCCAGCCCTGCGACCTCAGCCTCTGGGTGAGGAGATGAGTCTGGGGCGGCCGGTCTGGGCTGATCGTGGATGCGAGGCTCAGGAGCCTGGATCGTTGGGGGTTCGGTGGGGATGGTGGGGGAGGCCATCTCGGTGGTTTGGTTCGGTTCCGGTTCGGGAATGGGTTCCGGTTCCGGAGACGTCTCGTCGATCATTCCCGTGAGCGATCGGATCAACGCTGCGGCATCAATGCCTCCGTGATCAGCGAATGTCAGAGACTCAGGTTCCGGGAGTGATTCCGGTTCGGGGTCGAACGCGGACCCACTGGCCACCACCGAGGGATCGATGATGGCAAGATATGCTCCCCAGTGAGTGTCCGATTCCTGAACGATCCAGGCCATGGCCTCGCTCGGATTTCCGAGGGTCAAGCTCTCGGTCAGTCGATCAACGGCCTCCAGGAAGAACGTTCGCAAGGTCTTGATCCCTTCGGAGTCCTCGGGGTCGAGACAATCGCCGACCTCTGCAATTAGAACGAGCCTGCCAAGGGCTTCGGCGAGATCGGGTTCTTCGGAGAGGGCTTCGTTCGCAAGAAGCGGTTCGAGCGCGCTTCGAACGGCGGCGGGCCAGCCTTCGTGAGGTGCCTCCGCCGCTGCGAGCTGGGCACGGAAGTGATTGAGCCGATCGGCCACGTCGGCGTGTTCCGGCCGGTTCGGTCCGGGCATCATGAGGTCGCCTCGATCGAAAGCGGTCGCAGCGACGATCCCGGCCGTCGATTCGAGAGCCGGCGGGCCTGTCCATTGGCCGCCCCTTCGCCTGGATGCCAGGGTTCTACCAGGCTCTGCAAGGTCTGCAATCGGAGTGATAGGCTCTGGGCTTCCTGGCGCAGCTGCTTGGTCTCGCCCAGAATGAGCTTCGAGACATCCGACACTCGCAGCATTCCCGAAACCAGATCACGAGCAGCAAGCACCTGATCGTTGGCCGAGTGGGAGATGCCGTCAACCAGTCGGGCCGAGTCTTCGGCCATCCGACTGATCCGCTCCAGAGCCGAACCGGCTTCTTTGACGCTCCGGGCTTCCTGTTCCATTTCGGCCTGTTCCTCGGCCAGGCAACGAATACTTTCATGCGTATCGGCCTGAATCGCCTCGACGAGCGTGCCGATCTCGCGGGTCGCGCCTGCCGTCCGTTCGGCCAGCTTGCGAATTTCCTCGGCGACCACGGCAAAGCCCCGGCCGTGCTCGCCGGCCCGAACAGACTCGATCGTTGCATTGAGGGCGAGCATGTCCGTGCGGTTCGAGACCTCGCCAATCAACTCGACGATGGTGCCGATCTCGACCGATCGCTCTCCCAACCGCCTAGCCTTCCTCGCGTTCGACTCGACCTGAGACCGAAGACGGTCCATGCCTGCGATGACCCCCTGGATCTGCTCCAGGCCCAGACTGGCTTGCTGGCGTGTCCGGTCGGTCGCGTCGGCCGCTTCCTCGGCGTTCTGCGAGATCCGGTCGATGCGGTCAGACAGGGCCTCGACGCTCTGCGTGGTACGGGGGACGGCATTGGTCTGCTCGATGGCCCCTTCGGCCATCCGACCGGCCGCTTCGTTGAGTCCGGAAAGTGCCGACAGGATTTCCGAGACCGAAGCACGAAGATCCTCGAACCGGTCGGGCTTTGCCTCCAGGCCGAATCGGGAAGTGAGGCGGAGGTCGCCGTCGGGTTTTCCGACGGGATGGGCGATTCCGTCGAGGATTGCGGCCCCGGCCATTCCGACCAGCGCACCGAGAAGGACGCCGATCACCAGACCGGCGTTTCCCGCGACCACTGCACTGATTCCCAGTCCCAGGCTGACCGAAGTCAGACCGACCAGCCCACCGATGCCGAGGATTCTTCCCAACCGTGCCGTGACCATGATGCGAACTCGCCCGGTCTGAGACCGCTCTTGATAATCGACTTACCCCGCAGGAGACGCCTGCGGGGAGTTCAGGTGATGCTGGTCAAGGACCAGGCCGTACCAGCGTTCGATCTCGGACTTCACTCCGCGCCAGGATCGCTCGAGATCCAGAATCGCATAGGTCACTCCCCCCGACTCGATCTCACCGGCGGTCATAAACCCTCCCGGGAGTTCTGCGCGATCGGCTGATTGAAGGGGCTCTGTGACCTCGACCTGCACGCCTTCGCGATCGATCGTCAATCCCCAGAGGCCCTGATGAGTTCTGAGGATTAAAAAAGCTCGTCTTGTCTCGTTTTCTCCGCCAGTCTGGTTCCTCTGCTGAGCACCGAGGCCAAGGATGGGCACGATCTTCCCCCGGTAGGTCCAGAGCCCGAGGACCTGTCGAGGACAAAGGGGTAGCTGGACCAATCGACCGGACGCGACCACCTCGACCACCGTCTCCAGGTCCACGCCCAGTGGCCTGGAGGCGATGGAGAACAGACAAAGGGCCCGAGAGGAGGAGGGATCGGGTCCGGGATTCATGTCCAGGTCTCCCGTTCAGGAGCGGTTCGGGTCGGGGGAACTGCCGTCATCGGATCGAGGGCGATGCGGGTCTCGATCGCGGGTTCGTCGCAACCGTCCTTCGAGACGATGCGCCAGCGCATCGAGCCGTCGTTCGACCGTCTCGGAATCGTCTGCATTTGGTGAGTCGGGTGTGACGGTGTTCGAGGTTTCAGGGCGATCTGTTGCACTGGAAGCTGGGCTCTGCGTCCTTGGCGGAAACGGGGGTGAAGGATCAACACCGTCTCGAACGGGCGAGGCTCTCCAGGACGAGGGCTCCCGAGGCCCCACGACGCGATCCGGGGAATCTCCCTCGGGCAGAGGCTGGGAATGGCCGCCCAGGAGGCGGCCAAGTTCTTCGCCGATCGCGGTGTCCAGGGCGGTGCGCATGGCGGAGATCGCCAGCTTCAAGGGGCGATCCTCAGCGGTCTCGTCCGGCACGAGTCGTCTCCCGTCCTTCGTGGATGTTCCGTTTGCCCTCGTTGGCGGGCGGAGCAACACCCAAGCCTAGGTCGCGATTGCATCGTTGGCGCGAGAGTCAGGAGGATCGGCAGGTTGAGGCCCGTCCTGAAATCCATTGACATTTGTCCTGATGTGTCTGATTCGGCTTGAGGATCAGAGGGAGAATCGGCAATAATAAGAAGATCGCGTTGCGCGAGACGGTCCCTAAAGACCGGGAGGGTGGCTGTGGCAATCCCTCAAGGAGCTCGAACCTTCTCATGACGTCGGAGCAGGTGGGAACCCTGGCGTTGCTCAAGCTCGGGAACGCCGACGCCGATCTCGTCTATGCGCTCGATGCTGATGAAGTCTTCCTTGGCCGCGACCCTTCCTCGGACATTGTGCTTCGGAGCCGGATGGTTTCGCGGCGACATGCCCGAATCGTCCGGCAAGGACGTGAGTACCGCATCGAGGATCTTGCCAGCACGGGGGGGACCTGGCTGAACGGCAACCGGATCGAGCGGCCGGCTCGCCTTCGCGATGGGGATCGCATTCGGGTGGGAGATTGCCTGATCGGGTTTTCGGCCGCCCCTGCCGACCACCCGGCTGACTGGGATGCGAGCGAGGCCACGATCCTCGGCGAACGCGATGCTTCGGGCACGGCCGAGCGCGATCTGATTGACGTCCGGGCCGAGGAAAAGCTCTCGGCAATCCTTGACATTGGCCGAGCCCTGACCGGGACGCTCGATCTTCAGGACGTGCTCGACCGCACCCTGGAAACCCTGTTCCGCATCTTTCCCCAGGCACAACGCGGGTTTGTGTTGATGCGCGTTGACGACGAGCCGGAGCCGAGACCCCGGGCGATGCTCGTTCGGGGCGATGCTCCTCCGGAATTTTCCTTCAGCCGAACCGTCTTCGACCATGTCGTTGGACACGGCAAAGCGGTACTCTGCACCGATGTGCTTGAGGACGCTCGGTTCTCAGGAAGTGCCAGCATTGACGACGCACAAGTCCGCACAATGATCTGCGTAGCCTTGCGCGATCATCGCAACAGGCCTGTGGGGCTCTTGCAACTCGACACGAGTGGCGCGGGCGAACGGTTCCAGCGAGAAGACCTGGATTTGCTGGCCGCTGTGGCCGGTCCGGTGGGTGTGGCGATTGACAATGCTCGCCTTCTGAGAGAAGCGGGCCGCCGACAGCGGCGTCTGGAGTTTCTCGCCGAGGTGGGAGCGGTACTTTCGTCGTCGCTGAAACACGAAACGATGCTCAACGGGCTCGCCCGGCTCATGGTTCCGTATCTTGCTGATCTCTGCCTGATCGATTTAATGGCGGAGGACGGTACGGTTCACCGCATCGCATCGAGGCACGCCGAGCCGAGCCGTCAGTCGCTCGCGGATCAGCTGCTTCAGGGGGGAGCCAGGCGCGAAGGCGACCGCTCCTGGTGGGTCCCGTTGGTGAACGAGGCCCGGCCCGGAGCCAAGGAGATCGACGAGTCAACGCTCCATGCGCTCTTTCCCAACCCTCAGCAGCGAGCGATTGCCGATCGTTTGAAAGTCCGTTCGCACCTGGGGATTCCACTGGCCGTTCACGGTCGGATGCTGGGAGTTCTTTCGTTGATCGGCCTCGGAGCCCCTCGACGATACGATTCGGCCGATCGGGCGTTGGCCGAAGAAGTCGCTGTCCGGGCCGCACTGGCGATCGACCATGCCCGGATTTTTGAGGTCGCACGCGTGGCCCGCGAAGAGGCCGAATCGGCGAACCAGGCCAAGGATCGTTTTCTTGCGGTCCTGAGCCACGAGCTAAGAACACCACTGACCCCGGTGCTGGTGACGGTCTCCTCGCTGCTCGAGAGCGAACTGGATCCGAGGCTTCGATCGTTGCTCCTGATGGTCCGTCGGAATATCGAGCTGGAAGCCCGATTGATTGACGACCTGCTGGACCTGACCCGGATTTCCCGAGGAGAACTTCGCATCGAGCGGCGACCGATCGATGCGCACGAGGTCGTTCGTCAGTCGATCGAGATCTGTAAAGAGGCCATCGCGGCCGCTCAGTTGACCCTGAGCGTCGACCTGGAGGCCGAGTCTCATCAGATTGAAGGTGATTCCGACCGGGTCCAGCAAGTTATCTGGAACCTCTTGCAAAACGCCGTCCGGTTCACCCCGTCGAATGGAACAATCACGATCCGATCTTCCAATGCTCCGGTTCCGAATGGGAAGGACGGCACCTCTTCGCTGGTGATCGAGATTCGGGACAGCGGGATCGGGATCGAACCCGATCGGCTCGAGCGGATTTTCGAACCCTTTCAGCAAGGTAAGAATCCTCCACAGCGGCGCTCACCGGGGCTCGGGTTGGGCCTCGCGATCAGTCGATCGCTGGCCGAGGTGCATGGTGGCACCTTGATGGTTTCCAGCAACGGTCCTGGTCATGGATCGACATTCACGGTCGTGTTGCCCACGCTCGGCACTCCAGCAATCCTCGAACCGTTGTTGACCCCCGTCCCAACCTCCAATCCGTCCGCCCCGCTCCATATCCTTCTCGTGGAAGACAATCGAGACACGCTCAGCTCACTGGCCCGAGCGCTCCGAGCCAAGGGCCACCGCGTGCTGACCGCTTCGGACTGTACCGGGGCTCGGCTTGCGATTCAGAAACATCAGCCAGACCTCTTACTCAGCGACATCGAACTGCCCGATGGTTCCGGCCTTGAACTGATGCGCGAGCTTGTTCGATCAACGCGCATTCCCGGCATTGCCATGAGCGGTTACGGCAGTGAAGAGGATATTCGGAGAAGCGTTTCGGCGGGATTCGCCGAACATTTGATTAAACCGATCACGGTGTCCAGAGTCGAGCATGCGATCCGTCGCTCGCTCCTGGCACGTGATGCCGCATCCGGGCCCGGGCCAGACCCTTCTCCAATGGGTTCGCCGTCCTCGGCTCCGTGAGGGATGAAGGGATTGCTGAGACTTGTCTTGCCATCTGACGAGCTCGCGACGGCTTGACTTCAGCAGCCTGGACAGGGAAAGAGCTCGGCTCCTCTCGTCTGTTTGAACGCGGAAGATATTGAAATGAACGCAATTTCGGGGTCCGTGCTGGGTTTGCTTGCGATGGTTTTGCCCTTGATACCGATGGATTTTCCCGATGAGGCGCGGCCGAGGGCCCGAGACATGGGCCTTCGTCCTGGTGTCTTCCCGACCGGTCCTCACAATGCCATCACCGACGTCTCAGGCGTTCTTGTGGGTCAGGTGACACTCGTTGAGGGAGACGACGTTCGCACAGGAGTGACTGCTGTCTTGCCGCATGGAGGGAATCTGTTCGCAGAGAAAGTACCCGGTGCCGTCTTTGTCGGTAACGCATTCGGTAAGCTGGCAGGATCGACTCAGGTCGAAGAGCTGGGCACGATCGAAACCCCGATCGTTCTGACCAATACGCTCTCAGTGGGTACAGCCGTCGAGGCGGTGGTGCGTGACACGATCCGACACCCGGACAACGTCTCGGTCCGATCAGTGAATGCGCTGGTCGGCGAAACCAACGACGGCGGATTGAACGACATCCGAACCAGCCACATCACCATCGACCATGTGCAGCGCGCCCTTCGGGAGGCAACCGATGGACCTGTGCAAGAGGGGAGCGTCGGGGCCGGAACCGGTTGCGAGTGCTTCGGCTGGAAAGGGGGGATCGGCACCTCGTCTCGCGTGTTGCCCGATCCGTTCGGGGGCTGGCGGCTTGGTGTACTCGTTCAGGCGAATTACGGCGGCGTCCTGTCGATCGGCGGGGTGCCGGTGGGCCAGCGGCTTGGTCGTCACCCGTTCCAGGAACCCGAAGCAGAGCAGGGGGGGCGATCCGGCTCCTCGGCAGATGGCTCTTGCATGATCATTGTGGCGACCGATGCGCCGCTCGACGCCCGCGATCTGAAACGGCTGGCTGCTCGGGCCGTGTTCGGTCTGGCCCGAACCGGGTCGTCGTTTAGTCACGGCAGCGGCGACTATGCCATTGCCTTCTCAACCGCTCCTGCACTCCGTGTGAGACCCGGCGATCGGGAGGTGCAGGTTCGTGAGGTGCTCCCCTCCGAGGGACTCTCTCCGCTTTTTCAAGCCGTGCTTGAAGCGACTGAGGAGGCCGTTTACAACGCCTTGCTCCAGGCGACCACCACGACCGGCCGGAATGGTCGAACGGTCGAGGCGATTCCGATTGAACCGCTTCGGGCTCTTTTGCGCGAACACCACGTGCTTGACGAACAGCCCTGATTCGAGGCGGTCGTCCGGGGTCATTGTGACGAGGACGACCCATCGACTGGGACGAGGAGGGTTCTCCCAGGGTGATCCTCCTCTTGACGAATCCGTGGAGGGTGCGTCAGCCTTGGGCGTTCATGCCATCCGATAACGGTCGAGTCGCAGGCGGAGTCAACCTGTGGAGAAGCTGATTCAGGTTGGGCTCTTGTCTCTGGGAGGTGCCTGCGGGGTCAACATGCGGTTCTGGTTCGGTCTCTGGATCTCGAGATGGTCTGGGCATCAGTTCCCCTGGGCTACGTTGCTTATCAACCTGACCGGGTCGTTTGCTATCGGCTTTCTCACGGTTATTCTCGCTCGTTGGCTGCCTCATCCAAATCATAGGATTATGCTCATAACAGGATTTATCGGAGGCTACACGACCTATTCCTCCTTCGCTTTGGAGTCGCTGATGCTCTGGGAACGAGGAGAACGACTGCAAGGGGTCCTGTACGTTGGCTCCACGGTGCTTGCCGGTTTTCTTGCCGTGATTCTGGGAGTGGCCCTGGCTCGCGGGTTGACCGTCTCGGCTCCGGAACGGGCCGCGCGAAGCGATCCACTTCCACCGAACAACGCTGTAGGAACGGACCAAGCCCCTGTTGAGATCGAAGACGATGCGAGGAAGACGTCGTGATGCTCCCGGTCGATGCCACTTTGCTACGGCTCTACATTCACAACGACGATCGCGCCCTCGGTCGACCACTCTACGAGGCGATTGTTGAGAAGGCCCGATCGATGGGGCTGGCCGGGGCCTCGGTCTTTCCCGCCGAGGTGGGCTTCGGCTCGGATCGCATCGTGCGCGACTCGTTGAGCGAGTACACCTTCCTGGGTGCTCCGGTCGTGGTCGAGGTGGTGGATGTGTCGGATCGCATCGAGTTCTTTCTCGTGGAACTGGCAAAGATTACCCGCCCTTGCGTTGCCATGTTGAAGACCCTGAATTCGGTTCGGGTCATTCGAGACGTTTCTGCGTCGCAGCAATCAGGAGCCCTCTGATGCCCCTCGAAGGCGATGCGCAACGCGTGAGCGTTTACGTTGGAAGCTCAGACACCTGGCACGGCGCCAACCTGGCGGTCGCCATCGTCGAACGCTGCCGGGCCCTGGGAATGGCCGGGGCGACGGTCACGCGGGGGGTCATGGGCTATGGCCGGAATTCCCGAATCCACCGCGCCCACGTGCTCGGTTTCTCCCAAGATCTTCCCGAGCGGGTCGAAATCATCGACCATCCCGATCGGATCGCCACCCTGTTGCCGATTCTCGATGAAATGGTTTCCGGAGGACTGGTGATCGTCGAAGACCTGCGTGTTGTTCGAGATCACCCCCTCTGAACGAACCGGACTGAGCCAGGGATGGCGGCGATCGCCTTGCTGTGGCAAGATCGGTCAGAGATGGCTCCGCCTCGTCTCTTGCTACATCGGTTTGCCGCACGATCGGCATGCTTCGGGGAGTGACGGTTCAATGTCGCGCAAGGTCGCTGTGTTTTGGCCAGGGGATTATCGGGCCAAGCCGAACGAATGGGCAACACCGCAATTCGAGGAAGCCCGCAATCGGCTCGAAGCCGCCCTGCGCAAGCTCGGTCGCGAGCCTTATTGTGTTGAGGGACCGATCACACGCCCTCACGAGGCGATCGAACGGCTTGGGCCGATCGACGATCCGATGATCGGCCTGTTCGTTCACTGGGCCTATGCGCCTCATACGGTCGATGGGGTGGTGGGTAAAGGGAACCCGCTCCTGCTGGCCTCGAACTTCTCGGGCACCTGGCCGGGCCTGGTGGCGTTGCTCAACACGGCGGCCTCGCTGGAAAGTGTCGGCCGACATGCCTCACGGATCTGGTCCGACGCCGACGACTGGACCGCCGATTCTGTCTTTATGGATCGCCTGGCGCAGTGGTGCGAGACCGGCCGGATTGACCACGACACCTCTGAGATCCACGACCAATGCTCTGTCTCCGAGCAGGCAAGCTCGACCTCCCGGACCGTCCTTGAACAGATCCGACGCCGACGGATCCTCGCCCTCATGCTCGGCGACACATCGATGGGGATGATCAACGGCTATTTTGGTCCGCGTGTTCTCGCGCCGCTGGGGTTTAGCGAGCACAAGGTGGACCAGGCATGGCTCATCGACCGCGTGAGCCTGATTGATGACCACCGTGTGGACGACGCCTTCCGATTCGTCCGCGATCGCGGTGTCACGTTCCACTGGGGGGAACCCGACGCGCTCGACTTCACTGAGGACTCGACCCGCGAGCAGCTTCGCGGTTACCTCGCGGTGCTTGATCTCGCTGCCGAGTTCCGGGCCGACTGCATCGGCTGGCAGTATCAGCTTGGGCTCCTGAATCTGCTTCCTCCCAGCGACTTTGCCGAAGGATTGCTCAACTCTCACGCCCGTCCCGAGGGGAACGGTCATCCCTTGATCACGGCCACCGAGGCCGATCAAGGGAGCCTCGTCCCCATGGAGTTGATGAAGCGTCTGTTGGAAGCCAAGGGACTGCCCGGCGCGGTCATGTTCCACGACGTGCGATGGGGGGCCAAGCATGAGGGGCGGTTCCTCTGGGTCCTACTCAATTCCGGTAGTTGCTCGGCCTTTGCGTTCAATCACAACGTGAATTCCCTCGCCGGTGTGCATAGCTACCGCCAGCCGAGCGGTTATTTCCCGGTTCCCGGGGGGACGTTCGCAGGGGTGAGCCAGCCGGGGAAGATCACCTGGTCGCGGGCCTGGCTCGACCGCTTTGGCCAGCCGGTCCTCGACGTCGGTCGGGGAGAATCGGTGACCTTACCCAACGACGTCCGAGAGTCGTGGTGGCAGGGAACAACCCGTCAGTGGCCCTTCATGGCCGCCGACCTGGGGTGCTCGATGGAAACCATCATGGCGCACTACATGAGCAACCATGTCGCCGTCGCCTATGGCGACATTTTCGGTGAGCTGATTGCGCTGGGCCACGCGCTCGGTTTCCGGGTTCGCGTTCTGTCGAGCGGGTTGCCGACCTGAGATCCTGCGGCTTTCCGGAACACCGGTCCGCCTCTCAACCGCCCGAGGATTCGTGACCCCTGGTGGTTGAGAGGCAACCATGCTCCTGTGGGATCCGAGCAAGACCTGCGGGCGATTCGGACCTTCCAGACACCCCGAGCCCGCCTTGATTTCTCCTTCAAGATCGATCCCAATGACGTTTCGCGTCGAATGAGAACAACGGGGAATCACCACCTCGGGTTTCCATCTCCGCGCTACGAGCGGTAAGCTGGAGAATCTCGGAGAGCAGATCGGACCATACTTCGTCAGGTCATCAGGAGGGTCCCGCGTCGATGAGCGACGCCACCGCCACCCGCTGCGATCTCTGCGCGAGCCGGCTATCCACGAGCCGGCCGGGAGCGTTGACCCCGTCCGTCTGTCCCCAGTGTGGTTCCGTTATTGCATCGACAGCGACCGTAGCATGTGCCGAGCGTCTCCGAGGCGAGCATGGGTTCGTTTCGTCAACGGCACGATTCGAAGCCCCACGCCTTACCGGTAGGACACCTGATAGCCTTCGGGACCCGGCTGCCCCAATCCGAAATCAGCCGATACGTTCCCATCAACCGGATTCGTTCGACCCCGTCTCGCTCCGGCGATCCGCGCGGTTGCGAGGTCTTCGAGAAGCGGGCCTGCTTCTCTCGCTGGTCGCGGTCATGGCCGTGACGGCGTATTACAGCTGGCTTGGGACGGTTGATACCAGCCGCGTTGTTGTGGCAATGATGCAGGAGAGTGTCCCGTCCTCAGAGGAGCGTACGAGATCGCAGGTCGGAATCGCGGGAACGCAGGCTCGCAAACCTCATCTGGGTTTAGGGCGAACACCATCGATCGATCCTGGGGTCTGGTCTGACGCTCCTGAAACCGCTTCAGTCGACGAGTCTTCGGTGTTGCCAGATGAGCAGGTCGAGGCATCCTCGACCCACAAGGCACCGATGCGTCCGCCCTCGGTTCAGGCGCCAGACGATGGGCCGCGGTTTCCGATCCGATCGCCTCTGCCCGAGGCCCCTCTGGAACCGGCACAGATCGAGGACTTGCCGATTCTGAGGCTGCCGAGCGATCTTTCTGGCTATTCCCCGGCCTTGACTTCGTCCCCTTCCACCCCGGCACCCTTACCCAGGAGCCCTTCTCCTCCGGCCGAGCCTGTCCGGATGCTGGTCGGCGATGCATCCGGGAGAGTCCTGGTCAGTCGCCTTTATGCCCGAGGTCCCGGTGGCCCCGTCGTGCAACTTCCTGACGGCTCGCTTGGCTGGCCCGAAGGCGAAGTGCTTACCGATCGCCCCTTTCAGCCCTGGACCGCGCGACAGGTCATCAATGCCTTTCGCAATGACCGCAATCGGCATTTCCGGGTCATCGAACGCTCGCCGTTTGTCGTCCTGACCGAAGGAACTCAGGCGTTTGCCGAGCAGGCCGCCGACCTCCTGCAGGCGCTCTACCACGACCTCTCGGCCTGTTTCGAAGACGGTGGGATTCCCGTCACCGAGCCCGAGTTTCCGCTCGTGGCCGTCATCTACAAAGACGAGGCCGCCTTCCGCCGCTACCGCCCCGTCGATCCCGATGTGCGAGCGTATTATGAGGTGGCCTCGAACCGGATTATCCTCTACGAATCGTCCGCGCAAGACCTTCGCGCTCCGGAGCTGGCTGCCCTGAGCCGCCCCCAGACGATTGCTCACGAAGGGATTCACCAGATCCTGCAGAACATCGGCGTTCAGCCGCGCCTGGCGGATTGGCCATCATGGTTCATCGAGGGCCTGGCCGAGTATTACTCGCCGACAGCCCTTCCTGATCCCTCCGCGGATTCCCAAGCTGGCTGGGGAGCGTATGGTCGGGGCAACTTCGGTAGGGTCAACCCGTTGCACATGGCAACCCTCATCGACCTGCAGGATCCCTCCACCCTGCTTTCCCACCTTCGAGGTCCCGGACCCGGCAAGGTTTCCCCCGCCTGGACTCGTCTCGGCCCTGACGAGCCCTGGATCACGCACCTGATGCTTCGCGAGGAGCTCTCACCGACCGACTATGCGCTGGCCTGGGGCCTGACCCACTACCTCGCCCGCTACCACCCCGACGCCCTCCGATCGTACCTGCTTACCCTCGGACAGCGCTTGCCTCTACAACCCCATAGCCCCGAACAAGAGTTCAAGGAGTTCATGACCGCCTTCGGCGTGCCTCCCTCGACCCTCGCTCGCCGTATTGATCGCCACCTTGCGTCGCTTCGGTACGATCGCGTTCCCTATTACGCGGTCCGATTCGAACAGATGATGCCTTCTGGCCTCACTCGTCGCGGGACCCTTGTCAGTCCCTCCCCGACCATCATCACTCAATGGCTTCAGGCCCAGACACTTCCCGACGGCGCCCCTCTGCTCTGGTGGGCCGCCCCCTTCGCCTCACGCAACCTCGCTCGCCTCTCCTGCGAGTCCTGGCTCCTGCATGCCTTCCCTTGACGCGCTCAATCCCCCTTGTCAATCGGCCGCCCTTTCGTCACAATTAATCAAGCCTTTTGGGGACGTAGCTCAACTGGGAGAGCGCCTGCCTTGCACGCAGGAGGTTGCCGGTTCGACCCCGGTCGTCTCCACTGTCAGTCATTTGGATTCTTGGATTGAATCCGATACGCCTTCTGTTTTGAGAGCCAAGGAACGGCCCTGAAGGCGGGTGGAAGCTGATTTGATCGATCGCCAAGCATCCCGTCGGTTCAGATCAGGCTTTGCAGGACGATGTAAGCTGCGACGGCAAGGATTGCCCCAGCAAACACTTTCTGAAGCAGAGGGCCGGAAAGGTGACGGCCAAGTCGGGTGCCGAGCACCATGCCGATCAATCCTCCCACGATAAATTGAGCGGTGATGCCAAGGGGTAACGGCCGACCGGCCATTAGCAGGGAGAAAACTCCTGATGCCCCGATCAGGGCAATGACCAGAAGCGAGGTGGCTACGGCACGGTGCACCCCCATGCCGCTAAACAGAACCAGTGCCGGGACGATAACGAACCCGCCGCCAACCCCAAACAGGCCGGACAGGACCCCCGTCATCAGGCCGACCGCGGCAAGGAGCAAGGCACATTGGGTGCTCATCGTGAGACGACCCGAAGGATCGCGGCGACAAGTGGGACCGGGTTCGTCAGTCGGGATCGGTTCGATGGGGGCCCGGACCGCGAGCGAATCGGCTGGTTTGGAACTTGCCTTGTACCACATGCGGGTCGCGACCAGAATCATCAACCCAGAAAACAAGAGCAGTAAGAGCGGACCCGGCAATTGCCCATTGATCCAGGAACCGATTGGCGCGCCCGCCATCCCTGCCACCGCGAAGATCAAGCCGGTGTGGACCTCGACCTCACCCGAGCGAAGTCGTTGCACGAAGCCGAACAGGGCGGTGGCTCCTACTGCCGCGAGCGAAATGCCGACCGCCTCATTCGGGCGAATTCCCAGGCCGTAGACCAGGAGCGGCACGGCGAAGATCGAACCTCCGCCACCTGTCAGCCCCAGAGAGAAGCCGACAATCGCACCGAAGATGAGGCTCAGCACAACCTGGCTCGGGTCGCTCACATCAGGGACCAATCCCGGTGCAACGGATGCCAACGCCGCAGCCGCGACGATCGAACGCACGACGATCACAGGACGATCTCCTTGCGAACACGGGAACAAGACCGTCACGACCGGTGAGACATCGGGCATTCCGATTGAATCCCCCCGGGCTGCCCGATCCCGTATCGACACTCAGACCCTCCCCTTGAGCATCCCGTGCCAGTAAAGCGAGGGTAGACCTGCCTTCTTGAGGAAGAACATGCTGAATCGTTCTTGCGACTGGTCAAACGGAAATGTCTCGGCAGGATTCTTGTCGTAATCGAACTCGGCCATGATCAAACTGTTGTATCCTGTTACGACCGGGCAGGAGGTATAGCCGTCGTAGGAGGCGCTTGGAACCTGGTCGTTCATGCAGCGGAACAGGTTTTCGACAAGCACAGGGGCCTGCTTGCGAATGGCAGCTCCTGTCTTGGAGGTCGGTAAGCTCGACGCATCACCAATGCCAAAAACGTTGGAATAGCGAAGATGGCGAAGTGAAAACTTGTCAACATTCACCCAACCTTCGGCATCGGCCAGGGGGCTCTGGGCGATGAAGTCGGGGGGACCCATCGGTGGGGTGACGTGGATCATGTCGTAGTGCAAGACGACCTCGTCTTCCGAATCGACCTTTCGGAAAACGGCTTCTTTGCGATCGGCTCGGATCTCGATCAGGTTGTGCTTGAACAGTGTCTCGATGCCCTTGCGGGCGACGACTTTTTCCAGTGACGAGGCGTACGGTTCGACGGCGAATATCCGCGGAGTCCCGGTCGCAAAGATCAGCCGAGACTGCTTGCGAACCCCTGAGCGTTCGAAGGCTTCCTCTGCCAGATACATAATTTTCTGCGGACCTCCTCCACACTTCACTGGCCCGGTGGGCTGTGTGAAGATGGCGGTGCCGCCCCGGAATTCCTGGATGCTTCGCCAGGTGCTTGGTACGGTCTTGATGTCGTAATTACTGCAAACGGCATCATGTCCAACAGCGTCACGAAGTCCTTTCACCTTGTCCCAGTTGATCTGGATTCCCGCGGCGACGATCAGCCAGTCGTACGTGATGACGTCTCCATTCTTGGTGGTGACCTGGCTGGTGTCAGGGTCAAACGTGGAGACGGCGTCCTTGATCCAGGTTGTTCCTGGTGGAATCAGGTCGGCTTCCTCACGTTCCGAGTCTTCGGGTTTGTAGATTCCGCCGCCGACCAGGGTCCAGAGGGGCTGATAGTAGTGTTTCGTCGAAGGCTCGACGATCGCCACATCCAGCGACGGAACTTGCTGACGCAACCGGGCGGCGACGGTGATGCCAGCTGTCCCACCACCGACGATGAGAATCTGATGATGTCGTTCCACGATCCGATCTCCCATCATGGATACGTATTGCGGGGCGAGGCAGGATTTAGTGGTTGGACGGGGTGGCGACGTTCTGGCCGAAGCAGCGAGCAACCTTCACCAAGAAGCCCATCGACCGCCGTACGTCGGGATCACTGAGTGTTCGAAGCAGACCGATCGGACCGATCTGATCAGGAGTCTCGGTCGAGCATGTGTACTCATGGCAGGTTGCGAGCGCACGCCCTGTCTTCCCAACGACCGCCAGGGCGTGCGGTTCGAGTACATCAGACCGGAGCAAGATCCCCAATCGTTCCAGCTCGGCTTCACTCACACGTTGACCAAGCCAGAGCAGGGCATGTATCCCCTGCCGCACGCTTTTCTCAACATCGATTCCCTGAGCGGCAAGCATCGCGGCGTACTCGTCGAACGTATCAACGACCACCGCGAGCAGCCCAGGAAGCTTGTCGAGTGCCGCCATTGCTCCTTCGAGCTGACTGGCTCGGTCAAGGAGTCGGTCAAGGGCCTGCGAGGTGTCGTCATCGGTCAGC
The DNA here is from genome assembly GCF_012958305.1 of Tautonia rosea. Taxonomy (NCBI): domain Bacteria; kingdom Pseudomonadati; phylum Planctomycetota; class Planctomycetia; order Isosphaerales; family Isosphaeraceae; genus Tautonia; species Tautonia rosea. Next base: position 338,716 of record NZ_JABBYO010000007.1, read on the forward strand.
CGCTTGGCCATTTGCAGCAGGCGAGCGAGTCGTTCATCCGGCCCAGCACCAGTTGCAATCAGCGTTCGGCACGATTCGTCGAAGGCATCGACCGCCGTGGCCACGAGCGGGGGAGCCTCATCGGCGAGCCGCTCCAGGCGGGAGACGACCCGGTCGATATGCTCAACCCGCTCCAGTAGGCGGGTCATCACATCGACCACCGCCTCGCTGTTGGCTTCATGCAGCCCTCGTCCCCCAGATAGTTCATGTGGGTTCATGGTACAGACTCGTTCGTGTAATGGGTCGAGGATGAACGGTGCCGTGAAGCCTGGAGGAAATTAGTTATTGACCGGTTCAGTCTGCGCGTTCGAGGCGGCCCATGCCTTGTAGCCGCCGACGAGGTCGGTCACTCGATCGCGGCCATGCTTACGGAGCAGGCTGGCGGCGATCGACGAGCGGTAGCCCCCCTGACAGTGGACCACAACGTCACGATCGGTCGGGACTTCGTCGATCCGTTCGACCAGATGGCCGAGCGGAATGTGCATCGATCCTTCGATCCGTCCGGCGTCTCGTTCTTTCTCGGATCGTACATCGAGCACGACCGGGGCAGCAGGCGTCCCGAGCTGTTCGGCCAGAGCCGGAGCGGTGATGCGAGGGGTCGATCGGATCAGGTCGTCCCGGCCGTCAAGGGCACCCATACCCCCCTTGAGGTAGCCGGCGGCGTTGTCGAAGCCGATCCGGCCGAGCCGCATGATGGCCTCCTCCTCGTCCCCGGTTTCGGCAATGACCACGATCGGTCGATCATGGCTCAGGACGGTGCCGCTCCAGGTCGCATATTGCCCCTTCAATCCGACATTGATGGCCCCGGCCAGGTGAGCCCCTTCGAAGTCGGCAGCTTCTCGGACATCGAGCACCTGGGCCCCTTCGTTCCGGATGCGGAGGAATTCGTCGAGGTCGAGTGGCCGGAGTGCCTGTTTCATTGTTTCGTCGAGACTGGACCGCTCCTTGCGGTTCAGGATCGCGTCGTGGACGAAGTAGTCGGGGGCATCAGGCTGATCGACTTCAACGAGCTTGATGAATTGCTCCTTGCTCATCGGTTGCAACGCATAATTGTATTTTTTTTGCTCGCCGATGGTCGAGACCCGCTCGGTACTGAGCTGCTTGCCGCAGAGCGATCCCGCGCCATGGGCCGGATAGACGAGTGTTTCGTCGGGCAGCTTGACAAGCTTGTTCGTGATCGAGTCGTAAAGCATCTCGGCCAACTCATCTGCCGTCACGCCGATGGAGGCAAGCAGATCGGGGCGTCCCACGTCGCCGATAAAGAGCGTATCACCGGTCAGGACAGCGTGCGGTTGTGCGTCGCTTTTGGTCAGGTCGTAGACGAGGATCGAGATCCCTTCAGGCGTGTGACCAGGGGTCTCCATAATCTCCAGGCGAACGTCACCAAATTCAACCACGTCACCATGCTTGACGGGGGTGAATTCGTATTCGGCCTCAGCGCGAGCGCCAAGGTAGATGTGAGCCCCCGTACGGTTTCGGAGCTCAATGTGCCCGGCGAGGAAGTCGGCGTGGAAGTGGGTCAGGAACACATAGCGAATGGTCCATCCGTTCGCTTCGGCATCGCGAACGTATTGATCGATGTCGCGCTGAGGGTCGACCACCGCGGCGATTCCCGTTCGCTCGTCCACAATCATGTACGAGGCATGAGCCAGGCAGCCCAGGTAATATTGCTCGATTTTCATGGTCGGACGCTCCCTGTTGACGCCCACTCCCTGAGGGGCGTCCCGATTGTTCGGGCAACAAGATCCGCAGTCTCACACGACGAAAATCGAGCAGAGCAAGGTATGGGCCAATATGCCGCCTTCTGTCTGCGACTCCAACGTAAGTCCAATCAAAGTAGTGAGATAAAAAATCAACGAATTGCCGGATGTCCTCAAGGGGAAAGAGCTCATTCCGGGCGTTAAGGGGGATGGTGTTAAGGTGTTAAGTTGGCGCGCTAACCCGACGTTGATGGGGTCTCAATCGCGTACTTGCGGATTTTTTTCCAGAGGGTGACCCGGCTGGTGCCGAGGAGACGGGCGGCTTCAGTGCGGTTGCCACCGGTCTGATCCAGGGCTTCGAGGATGCGGCGTCGTTCTGCTTGATCTGCGGCACTCAGGGGGTGCGAATCGGAAAGGGCCGCCCGATCCGAGGTTCGTTGAGTGCGGAGCTCGACCGGCAAGTCGAGCAGGGTGATGGTGTCGCCGACGACGGTCACAAACGCATGCTCCAGGGCGTTGCGAAGTTCTCGGACGTTTCCTGGCCACGGGTAATTCATCAGGGCTTGAAGCGCATCGCGGGCGATGCCGCGGACGGAGCGATGATATTCGCGCGAAAGTTGATCGATGAAGTGGCGGACCAAGAGGGGGAGATCCTCGCGCCGCTCGCGGAGCGGAGGTAATCGGATTTCAAAGACATGAATCCGATAATAAAAATCTTCGCGGAATCCCCCAGAGGCGACCAGTTCTTTCAGGTGCTTGTTGGTTGCCGTGATCAGACGGACGTTGACTCGGGTTGGGGTGTCGGCCCCGACGCGACGGATCTCCCGTTCTTGTAAAACCCGAAGGAGCTTCAACTGGAGCAGAGGGGAGACATCGCCAATTTCATCGAGGAACAAAGTTCCGCCGTCGGCAGCCTGAAACAGGCCGATCTTATCGCGGTCGGCGCTGGTGAAGGCCCCTTTGACATGGCCGAAGAGTTCCGATTCGAGCAGCGTTTCAGGGATCGCCGAGCAATTGATTGCCAGGAAGGGGCGGTCCTTGCGGTTGCTCAGTGAATGAATGGCACCGGCGGCCAGTTCCTTGCCGGTGCCAGACTCACCGGAAACGAAGACGGTCACGTCGCTGTGAGCGGCCAGTCGGATGCGTCGGAAGACCTCTTGCATCGGAGCGCTGGAGCCGACAAGCTTGCCAAAGGCGTCTCGGTTTCGGGTCTGCTCCTCCAGCAACGCAATGCGTTCGTTGGCCTGAAGAAACGGAGTGAGGTCCGAGAAGTTGCAGACGGCCCCGGCCACCTCACCATCCGCATCGTGAATCAGGCGAACGCTCCCATGAATCGAGACTTCTCGACCATCCTTGGCCGAGAGTTTACATTCCTGATGGCAGGTGCCGGTGGTCGAGTCGCACGAGCCCTGGAGCAACTCGGTCAGGGCGGCGAATCCCTTGCAGTGAGCTCCTTCAAACAAGCGGCTTGATTGTCCAACCACGTCTTCACTGGTATACCCAGTGATTCGTTCAGCCCCCCGGCTCCAGGCCACGATGCGGCCCGAGGCATCGACGGTGAAGACGCCGTCGGCCATCTCATCGACGATGGTGCTCAGGAGGCTCGGATCGCGTCGGAAGTCGAGGTCCATGGCCTTGCTCGGAGAGAGGGCGGCCGATCGATTGAGGGTCAGGGGTTGCTCGGCGGCTCGCAGAGTTCGGTAAGCACGCCGTGGGTGCTCTTGGGGTGGGCGAAGGCAATCCTCATGTGGTGGGCCCCGGCACGGGGAGTCTCGTCAATCATGCGGAGCCCGGCAGCTTTCCACTCGGCGATCCGGTCTTCGATCCGATCGACCGTGAACGCGACGTGGTGCATTCCCTCCCCTCGTTTTTCGAGAAAGGCGGCGATGGTACTGGTCGGGTCGGTCGGTTCGAGCAGTTCGAAGCGGACGTCACCGATCCGAAAGAAGCCGACGCGGACTTTTTGGTCGGCGACTTCCTCGATTCCTTCGAACTCGGCACCGAGGGTTTCTTCATAATAGGCTCGGTGATCGTCGATGGACTTCACGGCGATCCCGAGATGATTGAGGGCTTTGACAGGGGCCATGACAAGGGTTCCTGTTCGGGAGTTCGGTAAGTTAAGGGCGAGGCCTGGGTTATTCGAACTCAATGAGGACCTGACCCTGCTGCACACCATCCCCCTCACCGGCATTGATCTTGGCAATGGTACCGGCGATCGGAGCAGTGATGACCGTCTCCATCTTCATCGCTTCAAGGACGATGAGGATATCGTTCACCTGGATTGCCTGTCCGGGTTGCACGGCAACCCGAGAGACGACCCCCGCAAGTGGGCTGCGGCAGACCTTGCTTTCGTCGGCCACAAGAGCCTGGCCCGCCGAGGCCGGGGCGGGCGTTGCGGGGGTTGGTGCCCCGGATACCCGAGCATGCCCCAAGGGGGGCACATAGCTGTGCCGGGGAGTCTCCGGTTCGGCCACCTCGACTTCGACCTCGTACACGTTCCCATCAACGGTGATTTTGAGTTTCAACGCTCGCTCCTACCATGCGGGATCGCCAGGGTGTGCGAGGCCTGGACCGTGACGCGCCCCTGACGGGCCCAGGCGTCTGAGCCGAGGAGCCGGATCTGTCGCACATGGGCCCGCTTGCCGAGAAAGGCCGCGACTGCGGCGGCGATGACAAAGACGAGTTCCTGGTTGATCGGCGCAGCTGCCGAGGTGCCTGTTACGGTGGAGGCCCCCTTGGCTTCGATGGCCGAGACGCGATCGGTGAGTTGCGCGACCTCGCGGCGGAGGGCGTCTACCGCCTCGACGAGCCTGATCAGGTCAGTCGGCTCGGGGTTCATGAGTGTGGTCCTCCGTTCGGGTTAAAGCGGGATGAGACCGTGCTTCTTCGGGGGCCGAACTTCTCGCTTGGCGTGAAGATACTCCAAGGCCTGGGCGAGATGCCGGCGAGTGTCGGCAGGTTCAATAATGTCGTCGACGAGGCCGCGACCAGCGGAAACATACGGGCTTGAGAAGGTTGATCGGTATTGATCGATCAGCTCGGCGCGGCGGGCGACCTTGTCTTGAGCCTCCTGCATCTCCTTGCGGAAAACGATCTCAACGGCTCCCTCAGCCCCCATGACGGCGACCTCGGCCGTGGGCCAGGCAAAGACGCGGTCGGCGCCGAGGTCCTTCGAGCACATGGCCAGGTGGGCACCACCATAAGACTTGCGAAGGATCACCTGGATCTTCGGGACTGTGGCCGCCGAGTAGGCAAAGAGCATCTTCGCGCCGTGCCGAATGATGCCGTCGTGCTCTTGCTTGACGCCGGGCAGGAAGCCGGGAACATCCACAAAGGTGACCAGAGGAACATTGAACGCATTGCAGAAGCGGATAAACCGGCTTGCCTTGGTCGACGCGTTTACATCGAGGACGCCCGAGAGGACCGACGGTTGGTTGGCGATTACACCCACCGATCGGCCCAGAATGCGGGCGAAACCGACCACGATGTTGCGGGCATATCCTTCCTGAACTTCGAGGAAATCTCCCTGGTCCACGATCCCGCAGATCACGTTGCGGATATCGTAGCCTTGCTTTGGTTCGACTGGGACGATCCGAGCCAGCTCGGGGTTCGGATCGACGTTGTTCTCTGAAGGGATTCGAGGCGGATCCTCTAGATTATTCGCAGGCAGGAAGCTGAGCAGACGACGGCAGAGGTAGAGCGCATCCTCGTCGTTCTCGGCGATGAAGTGGGTGACACCGGAGAGGCTCATGTGGGCGTCGGGACCGCCGAGGGCCTCGGAGGTGATCTGCTCGCCGGTCACCTGTTTGATGACTTGCGGGCCGGTGATAAACATTTGCGATTGTCGCGTCTGGATAATGAAGTCGGTCAGCGCGGGTGAGTAGGCCGCTCCTCCCGCACAGGGACCACAGATCAAGGAGATCTGAGGGACCGCTCCAGACAATTGGACATTTGTGTAAAAAACTCGTCCATAGCCGGAGAGGGAATCGATCCCTTCCTGCACCCGGGCTCCACCGGAGTCATTGATGAAGATGAAGGGGCTGCCGGTATGCAGCGCTTGCTCCATCACATCGGCGACCTTGTTCGAATGCGTCTCGCCGGCTGAGCCTCCGAGAACGGTGAAGTCCTGGCTGGCGAGGTGGACGAGTCTGCCGTCGATCGAGCCGGCCCCGGTGACGACGCCATCGGCGGGAACCTCCTTCCCCGCCATGCCGAAGTGGACCTGGCGATGCTGGGCGAAGAGGCCGAACTCCTCGAAGCTGTCGGGGTCGAGCAGGGTGCTGACACGCTCTCGGGCCGTCAGCTTGCCTTGATCCTTCTGCTTGGCCAGGCGATCGGGACCGCCTCCCTGACGGAGATGTTCCTTTCGGGCGCGGAGTTCCGCGACCAAATCGTCCATCGTTTTCTTCGCATTGCCGCTCATCGCTTCCTGTCCTTTCTCGGATCACGAGGGCTCGACGGTCACCGCGTGGCTCGTGTTGCCGATGCGGACCTGGTAGGTGATGGGGCTCGTGACGGGGCCTTTCGCGTCGATGGCCTTGGCGGCCGGGCTGGCGGCGGCAGCCGCAGCAGCCGCCGTGACCGGATCCCTGCCCAGATTTTTCGGGCCTTCGCTGCGGTGGGCAAAGAACTTGGGAGCGACTTGCGGGAACATCGCGTAGGTCAAGACGTCTTCATCCGATCCGTTGCAACCTTCGAGGGCAAGGGCCTTCCCTCGTAATTCTTCCCACTCGGGCTTGAGCAGGTCAGCGGGTCGGGTGGTGATCGGCTCTTTCTTGGCATGTGCGGCCGCAAGGGCGATGACCTCAGGGTCGCGATCGCCGATGGTCTCGCCGTAATACCCGAGCATCAGATCGGCGAACTCTCCGGTAAGGACCTTGTAGGGACCCATCATCACATTGAACACTGCCTGAGTGCCAACGATCTGGCTCGACGGCGTGACCAACGGCGGATAGCCGGCCGCCTTGCGGACGTTGGGTACCTCGTTCAGCACGTCCTTCACACGGTCGCCTGCCCCTTGCTGCTTGAGCTGGCTTTCCATGTTGGAAATCATGCCGCCAGGAATCTGGCTGTCGAAAATCTCGGTCTCGACCCCGACGAACTTCGACTCGAACTCGGCATATCGGGGGCGAATCTTGGCGAAGTGATCCTTGATCTTTAGTAGGCGAGCCTTGTCGAGCCGGGTCGTGTAGTCAGTCGCCTGGAGCATCTCGACAAGCGCTTCGGTCGGATTATGGCCGGGGCCGAGGCTCAGGGAGGAGATGCAGGTGTCCACAATGTCAGCGCCGGCCTCGATCGCCTTCATCAGGCTGACGAGCGTGACGCCGGTGGTGGCGTGAACATGGACATGGACCAGCGTATCCTCGCCGCAGGCCTCCTTGATCCCTTTGACGATCTCGAAAGCCGGCTGTGGGCGCAAGAGCGCGGCCATGTCCTTGATGCAAATGGAGTCGCAGCCGAGATCCTGCAACTGCTTGGCCATTTCGATGAACTTGTCGACCGTGTGCAAAGGGGAGGTCGTGTAGCAGATCGTTCCCTCGGCGTGCTTGCCGGTGCGTCGGACGGCTTCGAGAGCGCGGCGAAGATTTCGGATGTCGTTCAATGCGTCGAAGACGCGGAAGACATCCATCCCGTTCTCGGCCGATTTGTCAACGAAGCGGTCGACGACGGTGTCTTCGTAGTGACGGTAGCCGAGCAGGTTTTGCCCGCGGAGGAGCATCTGCAATCGGCTGTTGGGCATAAGTTTGCGGAAAGTGCGCAGGCGTTCCCAGGGGTCTTCGTTGAGGAAGCGGATGCAGGAGTCGTAGGTCGCCCCTCCCCAGCACTCAACACTCCAGTAACCGGCCTGGTCGATGTCTTCGCAAATGGGTGTCATGTCCTCAAGAGCCATCCGGGTGGCCAGGAGGCTCTGATGACCGTCTCGGAGGGCGAGCTCCGTGACCTCGACCGTTCGTGGCATCGTTCGGGGCTCCAATCGAGGAGATGGGGGGTTAATCATTCGGAAGAGAGGAAGGGGGGAGAGCAGCGTCAGGCTCGACGTCGGTCTATAGGCGGGGGGGAGCGCCCGGGAGGCCGAGGGCATCGATCAGCCGATCTGCGGCGGCCGAGGCGGTGAGCTGGCCCTCGCGGACCTCCGACTCAAGCTCCGCCGCCAGTTTTGCGATGCCCGGACCTTCCTTCAGGATACGCTGCAAATGGTCGTTCACCAGATCCCACATCCAGCGAATTGCCTGGCTCTGCCGTCGTTGGTGGAAGACCCCGACACGTTTGAGGGTCTCACGATGTTTGAGCACTGCATTCCAGATCGCGTCGAGTCCGAGATTCTCCAGGGCGCTGCAGGCCAGGACCGGCGGTTGCCAGGGGCTTTCGGGCGGGTGCATGACGCGCAGAGCATTCTGATACTGGTTCACCGCGCGGAGGACATTCGGCCGGTTGCTGCCGTCGGCCTTGTTGACAGCGAGCAGATCGATCATCTCGATCAGCCCTCGCTTGATTCCCTGCAACTCGTCTCCGGCTCCGGCGATCAGGACCGCGAGAAACGTATCAACCATGTCGGCAACAGTCGTCTCGGACTGGCCGACGCCGACGGTTTCGACCATCACAACATCGAATCCGGCGGCTTCGCAGGCGAGCATCGTTTCCCGGGTACTACCGGCCACACCGCCGAGGGTTGCCCCGCTCGGGGAGGGGCGGATGTAGGCGTTCGGTTCGAGGCTCAGGCGTTCCATTCGAGTTTTGTCGCCGAGAATGCTGCCCCCGGTCACTCGGCTGGACGGGTCGATCGTCAGCACGGCGACTCGGTGGCCGGCAAGGATCAGGTTGAGGCCCAGGGCATCGATCAAAGTGCTCTTGCCCGCGCCGGGGACTCCCGTGATTCCCAGGCGGATCGATTGACCGGCGTGCGGCAGCAGCTTGTTGAGAACGCGGCGAGCCAGCTCTCGATCTTCGGCCCGTCGCGATTCGATGAGGGTGATGAACCGGCTGAGCACGCCTCGCGATCGTGCCAGAACCCCCTCGACGTACTGCTCGGCGGTCAGACGTCGTCGTGGGGGGGGAATCGGGGGCTCGGGCGGGAGCGTCATGGTGGGCTCAAGGTCAGGGCGCGGGCCATCGGTCATGGTCCGGATGCGTCAAGCAGCGCCGGCGGGTTCCTCGTGGTCCTGCGGATCGAGCAGGTTGAGCAGCTTGAGGGCCGCGTCGGTGATCACGGTCCCGGGACCGAAGACGGCGACTGCGCCCGAGCGGTACAGTTCCTCGTAATCCTGAGGAGGAATCACCCCGCCGACGACCACAAGAATGTCGTCGCGGCCAAGGTCGTCGAGCGCTTTGCGAATCGCTGGGACGAGCGTCAGATGACCGGCCGCGAGGGAGCTGACGCCGACGAGATGGACATCGTTGTCCACGGCCACTCGGGCGGCTTCCTCGGGGGTCTGGAACAGGGAGCCGACATCAACATCGAAGCCGAAGTCGGCGAAGGCGGTAGCCACGACCTGCTGGCCGCGGTCGTGGCCGTCCTGACCGAGCTTGGCAATGAGAATCCGGGGGCGTCGCCCTTCGTGTTCGAGGAACTGCTCGACCCGCTGCTGCACGCGAGCAACGGCCCCATTCCGCTCGCCGAACTGGCGGGCATAAACGCCGCTGATCTCGTGCATCTCGGCCTTGTGGCGGCCGTAGATCTTTTCGAGGGCGAGGCTGATCTCGCCGCCGGTGGCTCGGGCTCGGGCTGCGGCAATCGCCAGTTCGAGCATATTACCCGAGCCGGAGCGAGCAGCCTCGGTCAGGGCGTTGAGCGCGGAATCGACGACACCTTGATCGCGGTTCGCTCGCAGCTCGGCCAGGCGGCGGACCTGAGCCTCACGGACGGCGTGATTGTCGACCTTAAGAACCTTGATTGGATCTTCGCGCTCAAGAATGTACTTGTTTACGCCAACAATAGTTTGCACGCCCGAATCGATGTCGGCCTGGGTCCGTGCGGCGGCCTCCTCGATCCTCATCTTGGGGATGCCGGCCTCCAGGGCCTTGGCCATGCCGCCAAGCTGCTCGACCTCGTACAGATGCGCCCAGGCCCGGTGGGCCAGTTCGTGGGTCAGACGCTCGATAAAATAGCTGCCTCCCCAGGGATCGACCACCATGTCGGTGTCGGTTTCTTCCTGAAGGAAGAGTTGAGTGTTGCGAGCAATTCGGGCGGAAAAATCGGTCGGAAGCGCAAGTGCTTCATCAAGCGAGTTGGTGTGCAGACTCTGGGTGTGTCCCTGAGTCGCGCCCATCGCTTCAATGCAAGTTCGGATGACGTTGTTGTAGACGTCCTGCGCGGTCAGGCTCCAGCCGCTGGTCTGGCTGTGGGTGCGGAGTGACATGCTCTTGGGGTTCTTCGGGTCGAACCCCTTGACGATCTTCGCCCAAAGGAGGCGAGCCGCGCGAAGTTTAGCGATCTCCATGAAGATGTCTTTGCCAATCGCCCAGAAGAAGGAGAGGCGAGGGGCAAACTCATCAATACTCAAGCCTGCCCGGATGCCAGAGCGGAGATACTCGAGCCCATCAGCCATCGTATAGGCGAGTTCGAGGTCGGCCGTTGCACCGGCCTCCTGCATATGGTATCCGCTAATGCTGATGCTATTGAATTTCGGCATGTGAGCCGAGGTGTATCGGAAAATATCGGAGATGAGCCGCATGCTCGGCTCGGGTGGATAGATATAGGTGTTTCGAACCATGAACTCCTTGAGGATGTCGTTCTGAATCGTTCCAGCGAGTTTTGCCTGAGGAACCCCCTGTTCCTCGGCGGCGACAATGTAGAGCGCCATCACCGGAAGGACTGCGCCATTCATGGTCATCGAAACGCTGATGTCGCCCAGGGGAATGCCGTCGAAGAGGATCTTCATGTCGAGGATGCTATCGACGGCCACGCCGGCCATGCCCACGTCGGCGGCGACTCTGGGGTTGTCCGAGTCGTAACCGCGGTGGGTCGGCAGGTCGAAGGCGACGGAGAGCCCTTTCTGACCGGCCGCGAGGTTGCGGCGGTAGAAGGCGTTCGACTCCTCGGCCGTCGAGAACCCGGCGTACTGCCGGACGGTCCAGGGGCGGACGACGTACATCGTGGTGTACGGCCCCCGGACGAACGGCGGGAGGCCGGGCATCGTCTGAAGGTGGTCCAGTCCGTCGAGGTCGCTTGACGAGTAAAGCGGCCGGACGGGAATTCCCTCGGGCGTCGGACGGGCGAGGGAGTCGATTGGTCGACCGGCCTCGGCCTCGGCGGCGGTTTGCCAACTTCGTCGATCGACCGAAGCTGACGAGCCACCCTGCCAGGGAACGTCCTTGAAGTTCGGGATCGTGCTCATTGCAGGGCCCCTTCCTCACGCAGCAGATCCCGGAGCGTCCCCAGGACATCGCATCGAATGAAAATGAATCGATCAACCCCCGCCGCGCGGTATCGGGCCTCGCCCGCTCCCGGATTGCCCGCCAGGACGACGGTTCGAGCCCCGGCGGCTTTCAAGGACACGGCCAGAGGTTCGGCCAAAGCGTCGTAGTTCACATCGGTTGAGCAGATGACGGCAATCTTCGCTCCACTCTGGGTGAAGGCGTCGACGGCAGCCTGTGGATCCGTGAACCCGCTGTTGTTGACCTCCTCGAAGCCACCGGCCTGGAAGAAGTTGACAGCGTAGGTCGATCGGGCGATGAACTCGGCTGGCTTCCCCAGGTTGGCCAGGAAGACGCGGGGACGCTGGCCGGTCTGCTCGGCGAGCTGGTCTGCGGCCGCCCGGAGTTCTTCGAACGCGGCGGCGTAGGGATGAACAGCCAGGGGAGTGACCTGGGCCGGTTCGCGCCCGGACGAGGCCCCCACGAGGGTCGAGTGGATTTGGCCAAGCGTCGCCCCTTCGAGCGCGGCTTGCACGGCGGCCTCGGTCAGTGAGCCGGGTGCGCGGTTCGTATCGCGAGCGATCTCGGCAACGATCCTCAGCGCATCGCCGCACTGATGGTCCCGACGCCAGGCGACGAGCCGGGTCGAGGCCTCGGCCCGGAGCCGGGCGTAGTCGGGGCGGGTGCGGACGAGCCGTTCCTCACGCACGTCGGGGTGCTCGGTCACGCCAGTCACGACGAGCTTGCGAGTGGCGATGTCCTTGCCTCTCGCGGTTTCAACGGCCGCAATCTGCTCGGCGACCCAGCCGTCGAGGCAGGCGGCAATCATCCCGCCTCGTCCTTCGACCTGCTGAAGAATTCCCCAGGCCGATTCCGCCAGTTGGTCAGTCAGGGTTTCGAGGAACCAGGACCCTCCGGCCGGGTCGATCACGCGGTTCAGATGCGATTCTTCCTGCAGGATGATCTGCGTATTGCGGGCCAGGTGCCGGGTAAACTGGTCACTCAGGCCGATGGCGGCGTCCATCGGCGCCGTGCCGATGGCGTCGGCACCACCCACGGCTCCAGCGAAGCAGCAGACTGTGTTTCGCAAGAGATTAACCCAGGGATCGACGCTCGTGAGCACGCGACGGCTGGTCCGTGCTCGAAGTTGCATTGTACGGCCAGAATCGGGATTGCCCCCGCACTCGGCGACCACGCGGGCCCACATCGCCCGCAGCGCACGGAGCTTGGCGATCGCCCGAAAGAACTGAGTGCCGAGGCTTACCCCGAAGGCGATTTGCCGGGCTGCCGTATTCACATCGAGCCCGGCAGCCGTCATAGCCCTCAGGTATTCGAGCCCCGTGGCCACGGCGAAGGCGAGGTCCTGGGTGCTCGACGCGCCGGCATGGTGGTACGGGCCGGTGCCGACCTCGACGGCCGTGGCGTTCGGATACTTCGACGCAGTCCAGACGGCCAGATCAGCCAGGTCGCTCAACGCCGAGTCGAGCGGGGCACCGAGCCGACCTTCTCGCATCAATGCGCCGATCGGATCGGCATTGAAGGCACATCGGACGGACGCCGGGTTGATCGCTCGCCGTTGGAGTTGAGCGGCCAGCAGGGCCGCACCGGGAAGAAACGCTCCGCCGCAGTCGATCGAGATGGGAGCAATGTCGAGCCGCACGGCTTCAAGGACGCGGTCGAAATCGACGAGGGAATACGCCATCACCCCATCGTGCCCAGCGAGGCCGATGGCAGCGCGATCATCGGCGTCGAGCCCGGCGCAGGCGGCGGCATCGAGCCGAAGCTGAATCGAGCTGACGCCGTGTTCCAGATCGTCGAGAATTGCCCGGTTCGCTTCGACCGGGTCGGGATGCAGGTGCTCCTGGCGAATATCCCAGCCCGAGACGGCATTGCCGAGCACGCGGTCGCCCCGGGTCAGAGGGGCGAAGCCGGGGAACCCGGACGGGTCGCCGTCCGACGACCAGTGGTCGGCGGTATAGAGCGGCTGGATGTCGATGCCTTCAAAGGTCCGGCCGACGAGTTTTTTCTCGAACGGAGCACCTTTGAGTTCGGCTTCGGCATTGGTCCGCCATTGCTCGTACGAGCTGGGGGGAAAATCGGCAGTGATGTTCAGACTTTTCTCGATCATGATCGTTCTCTCCTTTCGGGCCAAAGGGCGGCCCTTGCCGTGTCAGCGAGGCCCGAACTGGGAGAGGTCGAGGTCTGGCAGCATGGCGCCGTGTTCGAGGAAGTTCGTATGCAGCTCGAAGCACCGTTGCAGGTTGTGGCGGATGTGCCCTTGCGGGCTCGATTCGAGATAATGGTGTAAATAATCGCGGAAGGCCGGGTGGGCGCAGTGGTCGATGATCCGCCTGGCTCTTGCCACGGGAGCCAGGCCTCGCAGGTCGGCCAGGCCTTGCTCCGTGACGATGATTTGCACCGAATGCTCGCTGTGATCGACGTGCGAGCACATGGGGACGATGGTCGAGATTTTCCCCCCCTTGGCGACCGACGGGCACATGAAGATCGAGAGAAACGCGTTTCGCTCGAAGTCTCCGCTGCCCCCCAGACCGTTCATAACCTGGGTGCCGAAGAAGTGAGTCGAGTTGGCGTGGCCGTAGATGTCGACCTCGATCGCCGTGTTGGTGGCGATGACGCCGAGGCGGCGGGCGATGCCGGGATTGTTCGAGATTTCCTGCGGTCGCAGGACAATGCGATCGACGAATTCGTCGAAGTGGTCGTACAGCCAGGTCAGTTTTTCGTCGGAGAGAGTCAGCGAGCAGGTGCTCGCACCCAGCACGCCGCCGGCGGCGATCAGGTCGAGCATCGCGTCCTGAAGGACTTCGGTGAAAACCTTGAACTTGGGAAAGTCAGAGCTTTCCGCCAGACCCGCGAGCACGGCATTGCAGACGTTGCCGACGCCGCTTTGCAGCGGCAGGAATCCGCTCGGAATCCGACCGGAGGCCATCTCGTCGAGCAGGAACTGGGAGACGTGCGCCGCGATCCGTCGGCTGGTTTCGTCGGGAGGGGCAAAACCCCGGCCGCCATCGGGTTCATCGTTGTGAACGATCCCGATGACCTTCTTCGGATCGACCAGGGCGTGCGGGGTGCCAATCTTGTCGAGCGGGTCGTGAATCGGGATCGGGCGGCGGTTCGGAGGCGGCGGGAGCATGAAGATGTCGGTCATCTCACGGAGCCTCGGCGAGTGCCGGGCGTTGAGCTCGATGATGACCTTGTCGGCATACTGCAGGAACGTCGGCGCGTTGCCGATGCCAGTCGTCAGGTAGACCTTGCCGTCCGGGGTAATTTCGGTCGCCTCGACCACGGCCACGTCAATCGGGCCGAGGAAGCCTTCGAGCACCACCTGCGAGACGTGCGAGAGGTGCATGTCGACAAAGTCGAGCTTCCCCGAATTCGCCTGTTTTCGGAGTGGCGAGGAGGTCAGGTAGGGAGCCCGCCAGCTTACCGCCTCGGCCAGACCCAGTTCGTCGTCACACGCTTCTCCCGTCGAGGCGCCGCTGAGCAACCGCACCCGGTAGGGTTGTCCCGATTCGTGAAGCGCCCGAGCGCGCCGGGCAAGCGCGCGAGGAACGGCCTTGGGAGAGCCGGCCGGAGTGAAGCCGGAAACGGCGAGCATCGCGTCATGAGGAATCAGTTCGGCCGCATCTTCGGCCGTCAGTTCCGGGAACGGAGTTCCAGTCGTCATCGTCTCACCGACTCTCCGTCGAAAACCTTGGCTCCACGGCGGGGTCCGACTTCACGAGTTGCATCGTGCTGGATCGAGGCATGGAGGCCACGATCAGCTCGATGTATCCCGGTTGCGGTCCCTGGAGGGCTTGCGTAAGGCCGGATCACACGAGATCCGACCGGAAGCTGCCAGAGCCTGACCATCCGGGGGACCGATCGGGCGATCGAGTTCCACTCGATGCCACGTTCCACAGGAGGAGCCTTGAGATCCTGTGGCGAACGATCGGACGCCATTGGCCAATCGGAGTCGAACCTGGCCGGGCCTGGAATCGTTGGTCCCTTGCAACGGTGGCAAGGTCTCCCCCGAGGGTGCCCGGCAATTCCACTCTACCCAGGGGACGGCAGAGGTCTTCGCTCTACCGCAAGGGCTTCTAGTCTACGCTCGCAGCCCGAACTCTCCAAGCAAGATCGCTCTGCTCTCTGGTCGATTCCTCCTCAAGTCCCTCGACCGTGTCGCGCAGTGCAAGGCCGAAACGATCCGGCTCCGAGAATCAATTTCCCGAAGATTCCTGAGAACGAGGCTCCACCGAATGCTTCTGGGACCCGTCCGTGGAGCCGCTTGCCCATCACCGTCGGCGGTCCCGCCCTTTGACCCCACTGCTCGCAGGAGAGAGAATCACTCGTCATCACGGAGCCGCAAACGCAACGAGTTCCAATGAAACGACGCTTCACGGTCGAATCATGATTGGTTGGTCGGGTGTCCTCGTCGGGTGGTCATGGCGTTCCTACCCATGTATACCCTGGAGCTGGGTTCTGGAGGACTTTGGACGTGGCCGAGCCCATCCTGTTCGAATTTCCGATCCGAGTCGATCCCAAGGACATCGACCGGATGGGACACGTCAACAATGTCGTCTACCTCCGATACGCACAGGATGCGGCCGTTGCGCACTGGATCGCCGTGGCCACGCCGGAGTATGCCGAGTCGCTCCTCTGGGTGGTCCGACGCCACGAGATTGACTATTTGCGGCCCGCCCTCCCCGGCGACCAGTTACTTGCGATCACCTGGGTCGGCGAGGCCGATGGGGCAACCTTCGAGCGCTTTGTCACCATCACTCGTCCTGGGGATCAGCAGGTTCTGGCTCGGGTTCGCACCGTCTGGGTCGCGATCGACGCGCAAAGGCTCCGCCCCCGACGGGTTCCCGAAGCCTTGCGACGCCTGTTCGACAACGATGCGTCCCCAGGCGACTGAGCATGTTCCCGAACTTGTGAATGAGAGACACGCCGGATTGAGCGCTCGAGCACCACGTCTGTCGACATGGGAACGGACGCTCCTTTGCTGGTCAGCCCGGCTTTCCCGGAACATCTTCCTGAGGTCTTCATGTCACTTAACCGGTACTCGCAGTCCCAGACGATCCCGCGCGCGATTCTTGCGGTGCTTGGCGTTTTCATGGCCTCGGCCGCTCAAGGGTCCGAAGGCCTCGCTCCCGACCGACCCAACGCCTCCGCGCTTGACGATCGGGTTCACGCCTTACTAGACCCGCTTGGAGCGGGGCTAGGGGTCAGCGTCTGGGTGGGGCCTGCCCAGGGAGCACCCTGGTATGTGATCGAACCGGAGGTCGCCCGTCCCTCGGCCAGTGCGATCAAGACGGCTTATCTGGTTGCCCTGTTCGCACGGTTCGCCGAGGATCTCGACGCCTCGCCCTCGGGCCTCGACGACGCCCTGAGCGACGATCACCCGGCGATGGCTCCCTATTCACCTGCCCAGCGCGACGAGATTCGAACGGCGCTTCTGGGAGCCTCGGTCCGGACGATCGGCGGGGTGATGATGGGATCGATCGACGCGCCGAATCATGTGTACAACGCCGCGGCCAGTGCCTCGACGGCCATCCTTGGCGGGCCGGACGCCCTGACGGCCGCCATTCACGGGATCGATCCGGCGTTTGACGGTATCGTCGCACGACGCTACATGCTCGCACCGCGCGATGTGACCGGAGACAACGAAGTCTCGGCCGCGTCGCTGGCTGCGGTCATGGCTCGCCTGGCCAGTGGCGAGCTTCCCGGTGTGGACGCCGAGACGCTGACCGCCATGCGGAACGCGGTCATCCGTCGCGAGGCGGTGTTCGACCTCCCAGGCCGCCATTTCCTGAAGGGAGGGGCACTGAACTCTGATCCCATCACCCGAGTCAAATCAGGCTGGTGGGAGCGTCCCGAACTCGAGCCGATCGTCTACGTTGTCATGCTGACTCAGCCGGCTCCCGCCCCGGAGTCGCTCACCGAGGCGGCCGACCGGCTCGACGCCACCGCCTCGGCGCTTTCGGCAATGCTGCTTGAGGCCATGAACGCGGCAGACAATCAGCCCCAGCCGTGAACAACGCCCATCATCGGCCCGAGGCTTCGGTCATCTCGCGAAACGTTCGCCAGGTGATGACCCGGATCCCGAGCCGCTCAATCTCGGCAATGGTTTCGGGGTCGGTGAAGACCCTTCGATCACCGTCTCGACGTTCGGCGCTGGTCGTCACGGCACGTAGTTCGTCATCGTTGTAGCCGCAATGGATGATGAGCTGCGAGACCCCGGGGGGCAGGTTTCGCAAGGTTTCGAGATAGTTGTCGACTCGCTCCTCGTGCGAGTCTCCGCCGTAGAACTGGGCCAGCCCATCAAGGACCGGCAGGCGCTGTTGATCGAGCGCGGCCAACCATTGCTTACCTCGTTCGCGGAGGGCGGGATAGGCCTCAACGACAGGCCCTTCCACCTCTCGGACAAAGAGAATGGGCAGGTCGTACTTCAACCCCATCGAAACGTAGACCTCAATCAGGTCGGGCCTGCTCACCAGGGCTCCCATGTGGGTATCAAGGTGAGAGATGGGGATCCCCAGCTCGATTGCACGCTCGATCTGAGCGGTCAGCTCGATTTCCACCTCCTCAGCGACCGCAAGACGGGCCACGGCATCGACGCTCCGATGCAGATAGCCATCCTCATCCACCAGGCTCGGCACACGATCTCGTCCGGCAACCGGACCCCAGCGGTAGTGTACCCACTCGGAATTCAAGGTCAGGTGAACGCCGTAATCCTTTTCTGGGTTTGCTTTCGCATACTCCGCGAATTCCTTCACCCACGGACAGGGGATCATGATGCTGCACGACGAGACAATCCCTTGCTCCATCGCGTCGATGGTCGCCCGATTCACCGAGTGGCACATTCCTGCGTCATCAGCGTGGATGATCAGGTAACGCGTTTCGTCGTCCGCCCACGTCGGCCCCGCCGACACCAGAAGGACACCCACACCGATCAGAGTCGTGAGGCTGGCAACACGCATGGCAAGCGATCTCGTTGAGAACCGGACCTGGCCTGGATTGTACAGGGGACAGCGCCCCTGCTTCCCACATCCAGCATGTGATGGTCTACGCAATCCTGCAAGCGGTGTGGTTTCCTGTTTGGTATCCAATGCGGTGAGGAGCAGTCGGGGTTCGACCGCCCTTGCAAGCACCTTCCACTGCTTCAAGACAGACCGGAATCGCCAGTCGCCTGACCGCCTGCCCGTCGAAGCGCCTATTGGCTGGTCTGTCGGCCCCGAGCGTCCTCAGCCGGCCGAAGCAGTCGCAGATCAAGGAAGAGAAAAGTACCAAAACTCTTCCATCAAAGATACTCTGGATGATTGAGAATCGTGTTCGTTCTGATGAGACATCTGAGGACGCGACGATCGATGGCTTAACGTAGCCGCTTCGATCAAGAATTCGCAGGTGGGTTGTCCATTCGAACGGCTACGTTGGAATGGTACTCTGGGAAGAGGACCATCCGGTCGGATCGGAAAACGGAATGCGCAATTCGAGACAGATTCAGTGCCAAGAGAAAAACACATGAAATTATGTTCGCTTTCCGTTGTTCTGGTCTGTCTTCTGGGAATGGCCATGCCTCAGACCGGTTTTTCCGATGAGCAAGCCCTGACTCTCGACCGTGATCGGGCCTCTGGCTTCGCCCGAATTGCGCTGGAGGCGATCGTCCGCGAGTATCCGAACAAGCCCGAACACGTGCTGAGCGGGCTGGAGGATCTCGATTCCCCACGCGGACTTCATCCCGCGTTTTATGGAGCGTACGACTGGCATTCGGCCGTGCATGGCCATTGGATGCTTGTTCGATTGCTCCGGCAGTTTCCCGACCTTCCCGAGGCCGCCACGATCCGCGAAACCCTCAGCGATCACCTGACGGCCGAGAACCTGCAAGCCGAGGCCGACTACTTCGACCATCCCGATCGCCGGTCATTCGAACGCCCCTACGGCTGGGCCTGGCTGCTCAAGCTGGTCGAGGAACTGGACGGCTGGAACGATCCCGACGCCTCAACCTGGCGGGCGAACCTCCGACCCCTCGAAACGGTGATCGTCAACCGATACCTCGACTACTTCCCGAAACAAACCTACCCGATCCGCACCGGGGTCCATCCCAACACCGCCTTCGGCCTCGCCTTCGCGCACGATTATGCAACGGCCGTCGGTCACGACAGGCTGCGATCGCTCGTCGAGGAGCGTGCTCGGGCCTACTTCGACTCCGATACCGACGCCCCAGGCCGCTGGGAGCCGAGTGGGGCGGATTTCTTCTCCCCTTCCTTGATGGAAGCCGACCTCATGAGGCGTGTGCTTCCCACCGCTGAGTTCCGGCCCTGGTTCGCCCAGTTCCTCCCGAACGTGGCTCAGGGGGAACCTGCCTCCTTGCTCCAGCCTGCCGAGGTGACCGACCGTACCGATCCGCAGCTCGTTCACCTCGACGGCCTGAATCTGAGCCGCGCATGGTGCATGCGGAGCATCGCTGAAGCGTTGACCGAAGCCGATCCCGCACAGGCGGTCCTCCGCGCTTCGGCCGACCAGCACGCCCGCGCCGCCCTCGATCACGTCGCCAGCGGCGACTACGTGGGAGAGCACTGGCTCGCCTCGTTTGCCGTCTTTCTCCTGACGGAGAGCGGAACGCAGTGAACGCCCCTCGTGTCCGTTGGCGATCCCTCTTGAGCGTATTTCTCTGAGGGATCGCCAGCGGATGTGCCAGCCTCTCGATCAATCAGTCGTCTCGCTCGCGGCGTTGGGTGCTTCTTGCGTCGGAAGTGATGCGGCGAGCCCGGCCTTGATTGCAAGGTACTCTGGAGCGTCCGCCAGATTGTGCCACTCCATCGGGTCGGCGTCGTGATCGTACAGTTCTTCCGAGCCGTTGGCATAGCGGATGTATCGCCATCGTTCGGAGCGGACGGCGTGATTCCCGCGTCCGTGAGTGGTCAGGGCCGGGTGATCCCAAGGGCTTGCCGGATCGCGGAGCAAGGGGGCCAGGCTTCGTCCTTCGAGCTCAGGACGTTCGGGCAGGCCGCACAACTCGATCAAGGTGGGGTAAACATCCATCAGGGAAACGGTCCGTCCACAACGAACGCCGAGGGGGCTGACCCCCGGCGCACTGATCAGGAACGGCACCCGCGTGGCCTCTTCCCACAGGGCAAACTTCCGCCAGTGCTGCTTCTCGCCGAGATGCCACCCGTGGTCCCCCCAGGTCACGATGATCGTGTTCCTGGCGATCGGGCTGCGGTCCAGCGCGTCGAGCAACCGGCCGACCTGATGGTCGGTAAAGGCAATGCTGGCCAGATACCCCTGAATTGCCCGGTCCCATTGCTCGTATTCAAGAACGTTGCGGTGGTCTCCCTTCGGCTTCGCCATTGCGATTCCGGCCGGAGGGATGTCGTCGAGGTCGTCGTCGGGAACCTCCGGCCGTCGGATGGTCTCGATCGGGAAGGCGTCGAAATACGCTTTCGGGACGTACCAGGGCAGGTGAGGCCGGTAGAGCCCCACGGCCAGAAAGAGCGGGGTCTCGCGGTCCCTCTCAAGCTGCGTGATGGCCCAGTCGACCACCTGATGATCCCCCATCGCCTCATCTGGTCCCTCCACCGGCCCCCAGTCGAAGTGGGCGGTTCGAGGAATGCCGTTGACCGGAGTTTCCCGAGGTTTCGGGTCGCCCGGCCGCTCGAAGTACTCGTGCCAGGATGCCGGATCATTGAACGGACCGTGGAAGATCTTGCCCCCGCCCAGCACTTCGTAACCGCCGGCCATAAAGTGCTGCGGCAAGGTCATGGCGTCGGGCATCGCCGCTCGCCAAGGTTGCGGATTATGGTACACCCCGCTGGTTGACGGTCGGATTCCGGTCAACAACGCCGCCCGAGACGGATTGCAGGCCGGGGCCGCGCAATAGGCTCGCTCGAAGATCACCCCTCGGCTCGCCAGCCGGTCGAGATTCGGCGTGCTTGCCTGAGGATTCCCCCCGAGGAATCCCGTCCAGTCATTCAAGTCATCGATGGCCAGGAACAACACGTGAGGACGCTCGTCCGCCCCCCGATTCCCGTTCGTCACGGGCGGCGAGGCCACGGATCCTTGAAACGTGAAGCCGACGCCGGCTGTAACAAGCATCCATGCAGTGAGTCGAGGCAGGGGCATGTCGAACCTCCTCCGGATGAGGGGCGTAAGTGCTGTCCTGGGCCTATCTTTCAGAACGGGCCATTGAGCTTACTTCCTCCGGCG
Organism: Tautonia rosea; assembly: GCF_012958305.1. NCBI lineage: Bacteria > Pseudomonadati > Planctomycetota > Planctomycetia > Isosphaerales > Isosphaeraceae > Tautonia > Tautonia rosea. The sequence goes on from NZ_JABBYO010000007.1 coordinate 360,015, forward strand.
TACCTGGGGCCAGTGTCGGGCGGATCAGCCCAAGTTCGATGGGTTCGGTAACGCTCGCAAGCCAGCCTCGGACTTTTTCTCAAAAGTCTGGAAGAACTCTCCGAATGATTTCGGCGACTCGGCGAATCTGTTGGTGGAATGGACACGATCCGACCCTGACCGGAGACGCATTTCCCGGTCTTCGGTGATCGATTCTCAGGAAGGGGTCGGTCGGGTGTCGGATGCGAACCCGCAATTCTGAGCCGAGGTTCAGGGATCGGGAACGAGTGTCGCTGACGATTGAGGTGGTGGTTTATGGCTTTGCACGCACGTCATCGGTCAACGGAGTCGGAGATGAGCAACCCCACGGACGCCTCTCGGTCCCGGTCCGGTTCATGGTCCAGAGGCATTGGCGTTTGCCCAACCCTGGCAGTGCTGCTTGCCCTGGGAGCGGCGGTCGCCGTGCCGCTTCTCCAGCAACCCCAAACGCCCCGATCACAAATTATGTTGCCAGAGAATGGCCTGGTTTCTTCGGTGGCCTTCAACACTCAAGGCGATCGGATCTACTCCGATCACAAGGCCCTTGGCCCGACGGTTCTCCAACTCGGCCAAGAAGGAAAACTGTATCAGGAACCCTCGGTCGGCCTCGGTCGATGTTCCTTGATGACGCTCGACCCCAGCGGCCAATCGCTCTTCGTCGCCAGGGAATCCGGGGCGATTGAGGTCCGCGACGCGGAATCATTCGACCTGCGACAAACCCTTCCCGGTCCCAGCCGAAGCCTCAGTCTGGCCGTTTCAACCGATGGCCAGAGGCTGATCTCGGTCGACCCGTCCAATGTCTGCCGCTGCTGGTCGTTGACTGAGCAGAACGTCGCGTGGCAATACTCCGAGCAGTCCGGAATCAGTCAATGCACCTTCTCCCCCGATGGAAGGTTCGTGATCCTGGGCTTCCGGCACGGAGAGATCGCCGTGCTCGACGCCTCGACCGGCGTCGAACTCACGCGATGGGATGGTCACGGGTATGGTGCGCTCCTCCTCGCACTGGCCTTTACCCCGGACGGACAAACCCTGGTCAGTGTCGGACTCGAAGGACGGCTGCGAACCTGGGATGCCCTGAAAAACTGGGAAATGCATCACGACATCTCGATGCCAGGAGGGACCTCCCGGAGCCTGGCCATCGCTCCCGATGGTCAGACCTTGGCAACCGGGCACAACGATGGCTACGTCCGAGTCTGGGACCTCTCCACAGGATCGTTGCTGGGAGAGGCGGCGATGGCGAACATTCAGCTGAGTTCGGTCTGCTTTGCGCCGGGGGGACAACAGCTGGCTGTCTCTTACGGATCAACGGTCGCATTGATCTCGACGCCGGGGTCGGTCTGACCGACCCGACCTCCGGGTCTTGATGCGCTTGGTCCTCCGAGGCGATCACGCTGAGTTCAATGGCCCGGCCTTCGCGATGTCAGGGCTAATTCCTTCGAAACGCTCAAAGTTCTTCCGGAATCGCTCGGCGAGCTGTCGGGCTGCAATGTCGTAACCCTTCGGGTTCGCCCAGGCCGATCGCGGTTCAAGGATGGTCTGGGGAACTCCCATGCAGGTCTCAGGATGACTGAGACCGAAGACCGGATCGGTCTTCAGCGGCGCCTCGTCGAGGCGTCCTGAGAGTACGGCATCGACCATCGCCCGCGTATACGGCAGCGGAATTCGCCGGCCTTCCCCGAACCTGCCGCCGGTCCAGCCCGTGTTGAGCAGCCAGGCCTGGGTCCCGTGCTGTCGCATCTTCTTCCCGAGCAGTTCCGCATAGCGCTGGGGCGGAAGTACCATGAACGGCTCTCCGAAACAGGCACTGAAGGTCGCCGACGGCTCGGAGCCAAGACCCCGCTCGGTACCCGCAATCTTGGCGGTGTAGCCCGAGAGGAAGTGGTACATGGCCTGCTCCGGCGAGAGCCGGGAGATCGGGGGAAGGATGCCGAAGGCATCACAGGTGAGAAAGATGATGTGTTTCGGATGGCCGGCTCGCCCGCTCGGGACGTAGTTCGGGATGAAGTCGATCGGGTAGGCCGCTCGGGTGTTTTCGGTCAGGCTTGCGTCGTCGAACTGGCAGATCCGGGTCTCAGGATCAAGCACGACGTTTTCCAGCACCGTCCCGAAACGGATCGCGCCGTATATTTCTGGTTCGTTGATCCGATCAAGGCGGATGCACTTGGCGTAGCATCCTCCCTCGATGTTGAACACGCCCGCGTCGGACCAGCCATGCTCGTCGTCGCCGATCAGGTGCCGACGGCGGTCGGCCGACAGGGTCGTCTTGCCCGTCCCTGAAAGGCCGAAAAAGACGGCCACGTCTCCCGAGTCTCCCACGTTCGCCGAGCAATGCATTGACATGACATCGCGTCTTGGCAACAGGTAATTCAAGATCGAGAAGACTGACTTCTTGATCTCTCCCGCGTACAGCGTTCCGCCGATCAGGACCATCCTTCGAGCAAAGTTTACCAGAATAAACACCTCGCTCCGCGTGCCATCACGCTCGGGATCCGCCTTGAAGTCGGGCACGGCGAGGATGGTGAACTCGGGCCGAAACGCACGCTGTTGCTCGGATGATGGCATGAGGAACAGTTGGTGGGAAAAGAGCGCGTGATAAGCACGTTCGCAGATCACCCGAACCGCCAGTCGATGATCCGGATCGGCCCCGGCAAACGTGTCGCTCACATACACCGGCCGTCCTTGAAGATGCTCCTGCACCCGGACGAGCAGGCGATCGAACACATCCGACGGGATCGGCCGATTCACCGACCCCCAGGCAATTTCCCCCTCCGAGTCTGGCTCTTGCACGATGAACTTGTCTTGCGGCGATCGTCCCGTATAGGCCCCCGTTTGAAACACGGTGGCGCCGGAGTGTGCCAGCTGGCCTTCGCCTCGACGTAGCGCATGCTCAACCAGCACGGCTTGCGGAAGATTCCAGAACGTCTCCCCGAGCCCAATCAGCCCTTGATCTTCGAGCGTGACGGTAAGGGACAGGGGGGGCGGTTCGTTCGATGTCTCGAAGCTGGCAGCCATCGGGGCCTCGGCAAGGTAGGGCTCGGGTGGCAAGGTCGATCTCCCTGCCTCCGGACGATCATGGAGAATTCCACAGGTACACGATCGGTAGCGTGTGACCAACAGGTGACTTCCAACAGCAGGCGGCACACGCCATGCCGGGCACCGAAAAGGGCCATCCGGCCTCGGGCCGGCGTCTCGGCAATGACGATCAACGCTCGCGATCACCTCCTGCCCAACGAGACACGCGATCGACGAGCAAACGGGCCAGGTCGCCGTCTTCCGGTCCCAACGTTTCGACCGGAGCATTGGGGCGTACCAGGGCAATTGTATGCCGTCCGGCCCGATAAAGGCGTAGGTCGTTTGCCACGGTCAGGTCCGTCCGGTTGATGCGGTACGCCTCCTCGGCGGCTCGGATCAATTCCGACTCCGCTGATCCCGATAGGAGCTTGAATCCCACCAGAAACGCTTGTGGTGCCCAGTCCCGTACCGATTGGATGACCTTCTGCGTCCTTTGGCAGTGAATGGTCAGCACCTCGGCTTCCGAACCGATCTTGCCCGAGGCGGCGATCGGCTCGTAATCCGAGGCGGCCATGGCCAGCATCACCACATCCACGGGCTTGGACCGAAGCACCTCCTCCAGCGTCCGAGCGTACTCGGCGACGGTTCCCTTCGAGAGCGGTACGAGATGAAGCCGATCACGCTGGACTTGCCAGCGATCGGCCAGAGTCTCCAGGTCATGCCGAAGCTCCTCAACCGGCCTAGCCAGGTCGATCGCACTGAGATGCCGACGGATCGGCAGTTCTGCCATCGGCGCATGCAGGTGCCAGACCGTCGCGCCTCGGTCGAGCCACGCTTCGGTAATGGCTGCCGAGAACCGACCGGTCGAGGCGTTGGCAATGTGCCTCACGTCATCGATCGGCGCGATCGTACCTCCGCCGGTTACGACGACGTTCCAGGGTCTCGATCCGCCTCGCTCACTCACCCTCTCGCCGCTCCTCGCCCCGGACCCGAGGCACCAGCTCGTCCCGGACCCAGGCCCTCAGCCGGAGGAGCCAATGAGACTCGATGACCGAATGGGGCTGATTGATCCATGAGAAGACCTCCGCTGATGACAGAAATGGAAAGGCCGAACTAATCGGTGTTTCAATGGAAGCCCGGTCTCCTCCGAGTCGGAAAAATCGCAATCGCGATTGTGAGCAGACCCAGACCTCGGGCACTCCGAGCCGTCGGTCAATCTCGATGGCCCGTTTCGCGCTGTGCGTCACGATCACTTCGATCGCCAGGTCCGGAGGCGGGTCGACGTTCAGGTCGAGTTCCATCTTGCCGACCATTTGATCCGCGTTCGCGAGGTAGAAGTTCTCGTCCCCCTCAACTGCGATGTTCAGGTCGTCTCGGGAAAGCGTGGTGGCTCCAATCGGAGTACAGGGCATCTCCAGTCCGGTCGAACTCTCCATGACAAAGATCCCAAGCCGCCGCGCCGATCGCTCATGAGGCATTGAGGGTGACACCAGCGTCAATCTCCCGTCGAGATACCAGATCCGGGGCGATCGCCGTTCGCCTCGCACCTTGAGCATCCGCTTGAACCCCGACCAGGACACGTCGATCAGGTCGATTTGTGAGTCCCTTGCCTTCTGCCTCGTCGCGGACGCCATCAACACCCTCCGTTTCGCCGATCGCCTGACCGCCTCTTTGCCGTCCCGAGGGGATTCCGTAAGCTGTGCAGTTCACTCAACGACGCCAGTCTCCGTTTCGAGTCGAGACGACCGAGGTTCCCGCGATGAGCACCACATTCCCCCATGACCCCCAGGCCAAAGCGTTGTTCGAACAAATCGCATCCTGGCCGATCTACGATCCTCACTCACACATCGACGCTCACAGCCCGGCCTCTCGAAACCTCGATGAAGTCCTCGGCTACCACTACTATACCGAACTCGCCCACTCGGCCGGGATGCCAGCTGCCGAGGTCGATCCCGGCCTCGATCCCTTCACCCGGGCCCGCAACCTCTCCCGCCACCTCCACCGGATTGACAACACAGTCCAGTATTCCTGGCTGCTCGAAATTGCCCGGACCTTTCACGGCTTCGAAGGCGACCGCATCGACGCCGACACCATCGACGACCTGTACCGGCGGGCTGACCACTCGCAGGACGGCGAGGCCTGGGACCGCTCCGTCTGGCAAACCTCTCAGCTCGAAGCCGTCTTCCTGACCAACGACTTCGACGACCCGCTCGAAGGCTGGGATACCTCAACCTACGTCCCTTGCCTTCGCACCGACGACCTCGTCCTCAAGCTGCACGAACCGAGGACCCTGCAGCGTCTCATGGCCTCGACAAACGTTGATGTCGAGGACGTGAAGTCGCTCCGCTTGGCGATCGCCTCGCTCTTCGAGTACTTCGTCGAGCACGGGGCAAGAGCCTGCGCGATCAGCTTGCCGCCGGACTTCATCCCCAGAAAAGCCACGCCGATCGCCTCGCAGAATTCCGTCCGACGTGCCTTGAAGCACATGGACCTGCGGCCCGACGAGCACGAGGAGATCCGGTCGCTCGTCTTCTGGACCCTCGCAGAACTCTGCGCCGAGTGGAAGCTGCCGTTCGACCTGATGATCGGCCCGATCCGCAACGTCTATCCCGCCGGCGTGACCGGGGGCCGCGACCTGTTCGATCGCCGCGTCAGCCTGCATGACTACGCCGCGCTGTTTAACCACTTCTCCGAGGTCACGTTCCCCGTCTCAACCCTTTCTCCCGATGCCGGGGCTGAGCTGGTCGCCTTCTCGTGGATCCTGCCGAACGTTGTGCCCAACGGCCACTGGTGGTATTCGAATGTGCCGGCCTTCATCGCCGCAGACCTGAAAGCCCGGCTCCAGGCCGTCCCCAAGACCAAGCAGGTCGGCTATTACTCCGACGCCTACAAGCTCGAATTCATCTTGCCGAAGTTCAACATGTATCGTCGCCTACTGGCCGAGTATCTCGCCGAGGATTGCATCCGAGGCCGCGGCTGGACCGAAGACCGGGCCCTCGAACTCGCCCGGTTGGTCCTGCTCGACAACCCCCGTCGCATCTTCGCCCGCCCCAACGAGAGTTAGACGGAAAGCGAAACCCTCGCCGTTGAGATCGATCTCTCACAACCCTTCGTCAGATCCGCTAACCCCGGGTAGATCGGTTGATTCCGAGGGATCGGACCCGGAAGGTCCTTCCCTCGATTTGACCCGCCGCCGATTGCGAGGAACTCTTAATGATCGACGGGATACGGGCGTTGGAGCGTTCGTATCAAGGAGTCGTCTGTGCGCCCACAGAGGGGCAACGCAGTCCGGTCGTGCACCGGAAAAGGTGGAGCACCCATGTCCAGACAGCGCTACGACTCGCGACGAATCGCAACCCTGGGACTTGGTGTCCTGCTCGGGTCTTCGTTTGGTCTCATTGCCTCAGCCTCGGCGTTTCCCCCTCCTGCCGATCTTGACGTTCCGATCGCCGCGACTGAGTCGTCCGCGGCACTTCTGACTCGACAAGATGTGGGTCGTCCCCCCGGCGGCGTGATGCGGCCTGGCTTCGGTTCCGGATTTCAAGTGCCCGGCACCGAGCTGTCTCGCGAAGAGATCGAAAAGATCGACGCCCAGCTGCTTGAAAATATCCTGCTCATCAGCGATCCGACCGAACGATCCCTCGCTCTGGTTCAGGCCGCTCGTTACAAGATCGTTACCCGAGAGTTGGAAACAGCTCGAAGGGCACTCGACCGGGCCTCCGAGTCGATCGATCAAATGACCGATCCGGTCCGACGCGATCTTCGTCTTATCTCAACCAGCAAGACCTTTGTCGAACTCGCCCAGGAATCGATTAACGCCGCTGTTTCCGGGGTTCCTGGCATCCTCTCGTTGGAACAAGAACTCACCCCTGAAGAGCGGATCAACGCACTGAGAGACGGCCTCGACGCCTTCACCCGGGCCAATCAGTTGGCCGCTCAGATTGGTTCCGTCGGCTATCGACCGCAGACGATGTATTTCGCCGCCGAGCAGCAGGCGATCGGCGGGCAGGCCATCGGCGTCGTTGCCTTCCGCAATCCTGGTCGCCTGGCTGATCAGCCCGATGTTCTTGCCGATCTTCGCCGCATTTCGACCGACTACATCGAGCGGGCCGCCTCCTACGCCCAGACCATCGACTCTCCGGTCTGGCGCGATGTGACCCTCTCGGCTGTCACCTCCGCCGCCGCCAACTCGAACCAGTTCGCTCTGGCTCGTCGGATCGCCCGCTCGGTTCCCGAACTCGAAATTCGCTTCCAGGCCCTGTTGACCGTCGCCGAGGCCGAGGTCCGCCGCGGATCGTCTGACCAGGCCACCACCGACTACGCGGAGGCCGCCCGCACCGTCGCGTCCATCCCGATCGCCGACCTTCGCTCCACGCTCAACAACGTCCTGATCGAGAGTCTCATCGCCGCTGGCCGCTTCCCCGACGCCCGTCGCTGCGTCGTCTTCTACCCGACCGACATCGACCGCCTCGAAGCCCTCGGGGCCGTCGCTGAATCAATGGGCTCTCGCGGCCTCTCCGACGAAGCGCGCGACTGGATCTTCCGCGAGGTACGCCCCGAGTACCGTGACCAGCTCTACCGCCGCGTGAATGACGGTGTCCTGAGTACCCTCGAACGCTACGGCAATGACTCCTACCTCACCAGAGACGCTGTGCCCTTCTGAGTCAATCGCCCGCTCTCCTTCCTCACCGGAACTCCAGGCGGGCTGGCTACGCTTCCGCGACGGCTAGCCCACTCTGTTTGGTTCGAGTTCCTGCTTTCTTCCGATCAGAAATCGTTCCCGCTGATGACTTCGCCCCCCGAGATCGTCGTCAGGGCCTTGAGCACCTCGGGCGAGATCGCCTTGCGGAAGGTGCGAGCGCTCCCGTCCATGAAGAGTGCAATGAAGCCCGCGGGTTGCTGACGGACTAGCACAGCCGGGTCGATCCCTTCCTGCACCTCCCAGTCGTCCGGCTTCGTCCAGACGACGGCGTTTGACGGATGAGCCTCGACGACCATGATCGTGTTCGAGGTCCCATCACGGACATCCCGGAACGTAATCGAGTCGGTTCCAGGGAAGGCAGTCTCGCCCCCACGGGGGACGAGATACGCTGTCATCCCCTCCCCGGAAACGCCCGGCCCGCGATAGGTTTCGGGCATCTGATCGATCAATGCCTTGTTGTGCGGACTGTCCCAGGGCTCGTCGAGGTGGAACTGGTCGTAGAGCGACTTCTGCTCGATGTAAGGGAGAATGTGGACGCGCCAGCTTAACAGCGGGCGACCCTCGGCGTCGGTCGAGTACGCGGGTGGCAACGACGATTGATTCCCCGATGCGAAATTATGCATGGCGAGCCCGATCTGCTTCAGGTTGTTCACGCTCCTGGCCCGGCTTGCCTCGGCCAGGGCATTGCGTACCGGGATACCGACCAGCGCCCCGGCCTGCTCCAGGCTGACGGCGATCCGGAGTTCTTCCCCCTCGACCGAGAAGGCAATGCGGCCGAGTGCCTCGACGAACTCCTGAGCCGATCCGCCACTTCGCAACCCTTCGCCGAACCGATTCAATCCCGTCCGCAACCCCTCGGCGAGTTCCTTTGCCCACTCCTCGGAGCCGGCCTTGACGATCGCTCGGGCCACCGCGTTCGGCTCGGTTTCCAACGCGACCACCGCCCACTTCCCCCGGGTCAACGGCCGGGTGGACAGGCCGCCGAATGATTCGGGAAGCCGTGGCATCAATTCCTCGATCACCCTCCGCTGATTCGCGCTCGGGATGATCAGCACGCGGGCCGGCCCGTCCCCCGAGGCGGCGAATGCCTCGTCCAGTTCCGGCCGCGGGGTGGCCCCGGCCGTTCGAATCCGCTCCAGGGCCGCATCCGACCCCGCGAAGACGGCCCCCCGAAGGATTGCGCAGGTCGGCCACGCCACAGGAGGCTCTCCCTCGGCGTTTCCACAAAGAATCCGGCCGATCGCCTCCCCGTCCGCTCCCTCGACCAGTGGCACGACGACCACCGGCAACCCGGGTAGGTCCTTCGGCTCGACGAGCACATAAAGCGTCTCCGCCCCAGCCCCCCGGAGTGCCTCGACCCAGGCCACGACTCCCGCCTTGGCCTCGTCGATCTCCCCCGGTTCCAGCACCCCCGACAGTACCCGATCGGCCAGGTCGTCCAGGTCGAGGCTTACCAGATCCACGTGCAAGACCGCGAACACCTCCGCCCCCACGAACGGGGCGATCGCCCCCGCCCTCGGGTCCTCCGGAGGCGGGAGCATCGTTGCCGCGAGGATCGTGATCATGGAAAGAACGCTCATATTCGATCGCTCCAAATTGAAGGAGAATGGAATTCCTCTCCGAAAATTCGTAGGGTGCCGTCGAGTCCTCGAAGACGCACCGATCCCTTTCACTCGATCCCGGGTGGCCCCGGTTGCTCGCCAACCGGGGCGGCGCAGCCGCAAGAGGCCACGGGTGGCCGCACCGAGACCGCTCGTCGCTCCGCGACCCCGGTTGACGAGCAACCGGGGCCACCCGGGCAACGGGCGACGCATCTATTTGAAGCGGGAGTAAGGGGGCATCGAGTCCTCGAAGACGCGCCGATGCCTGTCACTCGATCTCAATCTGCCATCCGTAAGCGGTAGTTGATCCGATAGGCCGGGATGTCCGGCCCGCCGGGGATCGGCGGGGCCGTCAACGCCGCCTCCTCCCCCTCGACCTCATAGCCGAACGGCGCTCCCGTGGCCGGGTCGAGCGGCGCGGGGGCCTCCTCGATCGCCTCCAGGCTCGGAGGGAATCGGCCGTCGTGCGCATCGGCGTACAACCGGATCGCCTCCACGCACCGAAGCGCGGCCAATTGCCGATCGGTCCGTGTTTGTGCCATGAGGACGGACTCCAGGGCGGGCGAGATGAGCAGGAACAGCGAAAGGCCCGGCCTGGAAAGCTTTTCCTCAATGGTCGGGTAGGAATACGTCGTTTTGATCCCTAAGGTGGCGTCCCAGGAGGGGAGACTCACCCACTTGTACACATCATCACTCAGGGCGACATAATCGCGCCAGGCGAGGATGCCGACCACCTGAATCGCCGGCATCGCCTCGACCTCGACCTCATCCCGGCCCGATGCGATCAGCTCCCGCTTCGCCTCGGGGTAATTCCGGGTGATCAGGCTGGTCAGCAACAGGGTCATCGAGGACTGGTCGGAGGATGTGGACCCCGTCAATCCCTGGAGCTGGTCGGCCAGTCGGTCGAGGAAGATCCTCCCCCGCTCGGCGCTCCAGGCCGGGCCGTCCAGCTCGAGCAACTCGGGGAACATCCGCTCGACGAGCGATCGCTCCCCTTCAATTGCCTCGTCCAGGTCGATCATCGGCCTCGGCAGGTTTGTGAGTGCCCAGTACAAGGACGGCGTCCCCTCGGCCTGGATCAACTCGATCAGGGCCTCGTTCATGACCCCCGTGATGGCGACCCCCACCAGCCACTGGATCAACGTCGGCCCCCGGCCGACGTGGCGGGCCATGGCGTAGCCGGTTTGCAGCCAGTGAACCGCCCCCTCGGTATCCCCATCAAGAACCGCCATCCGGACCCGAAGCGAGATTAAGCGTGCCAGCGACCGCGATTCCTGAATCTCGGGCAAGAGTAGCTCGATCGTCTCCGGCCGGTTGTCGAAGCCCCAATCGCAATCGCGACGCAGGACGCCGAGTTCCACCTCCCGCAGGATCGATTCATAGCGATCAAGCAGTGCCCGGGCCTCTTCCCGGGGGATTGCGTCGATCGGGCCGTTGATCCAATCGGACATCCCGATTTCCGGGATCTCGGACTGATCCTTCCCCATCCGTCGGGCCTCGCCCCGCTCGGCATTCCGCCGTTCCTGGAGCATCAGCAGAGCCCGATGGTAGAACACCGCCGCATTGCCTGGCACGAGGTCGCGTCGCTTCGGAAGGAGCGTGTAGTTCAAGGCCGGGCTCGGCTCTCCCGCCGGGTGGAGGGTCAGGACGGTCGGCCTCGTGTAGTCCGACTGGCCGAGGGCCACGCCGGGCGAGGGCAGGGCCATCACCCCGGCAATCAACATGAATACCCATCGCTTCATGACGGTTCTCCCCATTCGAGAAGGCGGTTCAGTTCGGCCCGGGACGACCGGGCGGTCGGCATGGTCGATTCCCCCCCGGCCTGCATGGCCACAGGCAGGGGAGCGGGCTCCGGCAGGCCCTCGATGCCGAGCCTGAGCACCCTCATCCGCACGGCCGCAGGCGAGGTGTCAGACGGGCCTGGCAATGGCCGATCGAACTCGGCCGATTCCTTCCGGCTCGATCGGTGCAGGATCACCACCTCGGCAGGCGGCTCGGGAATCGACTGGCGCTCGATCCGAGGTTCCTCTGTGGGCGATGCTTCAAGGACGACGCCCCGCTCGACAATCCGCGGCTCGGCTTCCGAGCGATGGACGAGCATTGCCACCTCCCCCAGCGCCACCACGGCGAAGGCCGCCGCGATCGACGGCCAGGCGAACCGCTCGGCGGGCGATCGCCGCACCGAGGCCCGCCCCGCAAGAAACATCAGGCGGTCTCGGTCGATCGTTCCCCGGGCGGGGGCGAGCGAACCGAGCGCCGCCTCGATCGCGTTCAATCCCCCCTTGGGCGGGAGGTCCGGCTTTGGGTCGGACATGGCACCCCCAATCGTTGTCTCAGGGTCTTCAATCCGGATTGATACAGGCGATGCGCGGCGCTCGACGATCGGCCGCTCATCGCCCCGATTTGCTCGAAGGTCAGGCCGCCCCACAGATGCGCGACGATCGCCTCGCGCTGCTCGATCGGCAGGGTGCGCAATGCGACCTCGGCCGCCTCGGGGTCGATGGCATCGGCGTCTGATGGTGATGCCTCGAACCAGTCGGGCGACTTGAGGGCGGCGTTTGATTCGTGTTGGCGACGGCGTCGGGCGGCCTTCGCCGCGTTGATCGCCCCGTTGCGGACGGCCCGGAAGAGCCAGGCCGCCGGGTTCTCCGGCGTCGGGCGCTGACCGGCCAGGGCCACGAACGCCTCCTGGACGACATCCTCTGGGGTGTCGCACCACTGCCTAGCGAACAGGACCAGGGCATCGGCGTGCCGGTCGATCAGCCTGCCGATCTGGTGCGGTTCCATAGGCCGAGCATCCCGAGGTCCGACGTGTCGTCATTACCCCTTTGACAACAGTCAGACAGTTTCATCCCGGGATTCTTCCAGGTTTTTTTTGGTCCGGTGCGTGCTCAATCCTCCTGGAAGAACGGCTCGTAGCGCCGCTTCATCGTTCGGATCCCTTCGTGCAAGGCATGCACGTCGAAGCCGAAGACGAACATCCGGCAGCCGAGCTTCGCCATCCGCTCGGCGTATTCGGGGCCTCGGGGGACGACGCCCCAGGGCTTGCCGGCGGCGCGGCAGGCGTCGGCGATCCGTTCAATCGTCTCGAAGCACTTCGGGTGCTCGAACTGGCCGGGAACGCCGAGCACCTGACTGATGTCGGCCGGGCCAACGAACAGGAGGTCCACGTCGGGCACGGCGGCGATCTCGGCAATCGACTCGATCGCGCCGGCCGTCTCGATCTGGATGCCGACGAACGTCTCGGCGTTGGCCTTTTCGACGTACTCGGCCAGCGGGGTGAGGCCGAATCGGCCGTCGCGATTGCCGCCGTTCATGCCGCGTTCGCCCCTCGGCCAGAACTTGGCCCATCGGACGGCCTGCTCGGCCTCCTCGGGCGATCGAACCATGCTGACCATCACCCCACCGGCGCCGATCTCCAAGGGCCGCATGATCGAGGCGTAATCGGTCGCCGGCATCCGGACGAAGTGATCGAGGCCATACCCCCGAGCGGCGACGACGGCCGTCTCGATCTCCCGGAGGCTCAGGCCCGAATGCTCCTGGTCGAGCCAGAGGCCGTCGTAGCCGCCGTGCTCGCCGATAATCTCCACGAGCTTGGGGTGAAACAACTGACCGACGCCGAACAATCGGACGGTCTTCCCTTGCGCCAGTCGGTCCTTGATGCGTGGCATGATCGAAGCGAGCCTCGGAAAATGCTCAACGGGTGGAGGTCATCGGACGGTCGAATCGTTTGATTCTAATGCCCTGCGATCCCCGACGCGCGGGGCAAGTGGTTCCGATCGGGCAGGACCCCCTCGTCCCTCTGGATCCGACGCGGCGGGTTGATCCGGGCGAGGCGATCGGGGATAACCGATCTCCTGGCTGATGTCTCACGGCTCCGAGGTAAGAGGTGCGAGGGGAAGGGTGCGGGACGGATCGGTCGAACAGACTGGTGGGCGGATCCGCCTGGCAACCGGCAGGTTCCTTTGGGGGAGCTTCGCCGTCCTTGCCCTGACCGGAGAGTTGGCCCTCTGGGCCGCAATCCACCGCCAGGCCCGTGGATTTCCGGCCGGGCTCCGCCTGGCCTGGCTCATCGGTTACACGCCAAGGACCGTCTTCCTGGCCTTCGTGCTGGCCTCGCTCTTGACGGTCGTCGTCGACTTCCTGGTCAAGATTCTCGTCGATCTCCCGATGCGCCGATGGCTGGCGCCGAGAAACGATCACGAGGGCGACGCGTCCCACGGCTTCGGGTTCCACCTCGGCCCCACCGAACAGGTCCTCGACCAGGTCCCGGGACGCCTGCTGACACGTCCTCGATCCGTGCCGGGCTCCCTCATTTTGACCGATCGGCGCTTCTGGTTTGTTCCCTCAGCCTGGGATGCCGAAACGTGGTCGGTGCCTCGCGATCAGGTCCGGTCGGCGACCATCATGCCTCATGCGGGCTTCCTTGGAAAATTCCTGCGAGGGGTTCCTCCTCAGTTGCTCCTCGATGCCGGTTCCCAGGCCGGTCCCACGACCGAGTTCGAGCGACTCGACGACCTCGATTCCCGCTCCGATCCTCGGATCAGGTTTGCCCTCGCAGAGCCTCGCCGTGTTCGATCCTGGTTCGAGTCCGAACCCTCCGGAGCGTTCCGACGGGTTTGAGCGAGCGTGTTTGATTGGTGTCCTCTCCCCAATTCTGCCGAGTCTCTCCCATGGCCGATCGCTACCGGGTCCTCGTGACCGATTTCCTTCACGATACCGAGGTCGAGCAACCCGTCCTCGATGACCTGGCTCAGATCGAGCTGGCCGGTGCTCATGATGAAACCCAACTCTTCGACCTCCTGCCCAGCGCCGATGCCCTGATCGTCTACCACGACGTTCCCATGCTCACTGAGGCGACCATCAACCGCCTCGATCATTGCCGAGGGATCGTCCGGGCCGGCGTCGGTTACAACAACATCGACATCGAGGCGGCCGGCCGACGGGGCATTCCCGTCTGCAATGTCCCCGACTACGGCGCCGAGGAAGTCGCCGATCACGCCATCATGATGCTCCTGGCCGTTGTCCGTCGCCTCGTCCCGTGTCACACGTCGATCGTCCAGGGAGAGTGGGAGGTGCCGATAGTCTACGGCGTCCCTCGCCTCCGGGGCCGGACCCTCGGCCTGGTCGGTTGCGGTCGGATCGGCACCGCGATGGCCATCCGGGCCAGGGCATTCGGGCTCGACGTGGTCTTTTACGACCCCCACGTTCCCCCCGGATTCGAAAAAGCCCTGGGAATTCGCCGCACCGAGTCGATCGAGGAACTGTTCGAGCAAAGCCAGTTCGTCAGCGTGCACTGCTATCTCGATGCCTCGACGCACCACCTGGTCAACGCCAAGCGTCTCGCTCTGATGCCCGAGCACGGCGTTCTGATCAACACCGCCCGAGGTCCGATCGTCGATCAGGAGGCTTTGCTCTCGGCGCTCGATTCCGAGCATCTCGCCGGGGCCGGGCTCGATGTGGTCGAACGCGAACCGCTCGACGACAATCGCCTTCGCCTCCACCCCCGTGTGCTTCTGACCCAGCATGTGGCCTTTTACAGCGTCGAGGGCTTTATCGAGATGCGCCGCAAGTCGGCCGAGGAGGTTCGCCGCCTCCTTCTCGGTCAGCCGCTCCGATGCCTCGTGAATCAGCCGGCTCCGCGCTGATGTCATGGCAGTTCAAGCGTGCCTTGCGTCTCAGTCCATCGCGTCCGGATCAATCCCCATCGCCCGGAGCTTCTCGGCCAGCCGATCCGCCCGGAGCCGCTGCTGCTCCTCACTCCGGGCCAGAGCGTCGCGTTGCTCGACCAGTTCTAAGGTACGTCAGGAAGCGTCGGCCGTCCGGGCCAATCAGGGCGATCGCGTCCTCCGTGAGCTTGAAGCGGACGCCCAGCCTTGGGCGAATCATTCCGGCCGGGTTCGCAATGGACACCAACCGATCCCCCCTCGCGACGGTAGGCGGCCTAGGTGTTCCGATCGGAGTCGTAAACGGAAGATTCCTCAACGCCGAACCGCTCGTAGAAGTGGACCTTGCGCTGCATCTCTCCGGCTCGGTTGCCGGGAGAGCTCACCTCGAAGACGACCTGAGTGACGATCCCCCCTTCCTCCCACTCCTTTTACGATCCTTGGTAGCCCTTCGGCCGGCCGAAGGCGACCAGTGCGTCTGGCGCGGTCCGGGTCGTGTTGTCCCCTTCGATGGGTACCAGAGCAGGTCGCCAGCCACGAAGACGTCGGGCCGATCTCGGAAGAGCGCATCCAGCCTTTCTTTGATCGTGACAATCCACTGAAATTCGAGCGTGTATTCCGCCATCCGCTTGCCGTCGCTGTCGGGATACTCGACCTGCGATGCAGCGGCCTTCGAGCCGAGGCGGGTCGACATCGGGCCTCCCTCCCGTTCGAAGCAACCGAGACGATGAACACCTGTCATCCGTTCTGGCGATCTAAATCCTGGGTTCGCCTCGATTCGAGCCCCATCCGTGTGCTCCCGGTCAGGATGGCTGCATTGAGCGATTTCTTGGCCTCCGATCCCTTCTCGCATCAATCTTTGATTCTAATCCTGCCGATACCTTCAAGATCACATTGTCCCTCGATTCAGGAGCGGAACCAATCGGGGAAATTCACGCAACCTGGGTAGGCTTCGAGCGGTTTTGACAGTTCGAACGAATTCGACTATCGTGTCTGCCAACGACTTACGCAGGCCAACATCCGAAAGACATTCTGAATGTCTTGCCGGATCGCGAGGGACGCGATCCGAAGGTCGGCCAGCGGCTGGAATCCGTCCATGATCTTCGACCTGATCGCACGACTGGTAATCCGTCGCGGCCTGCTTCTCGTACTGGGCTGGATCGCCCTGGCGGTCGTGCTCAATCGCTATGCTCCGTCCTGGGACGAGGTCAGCCTCGACGACGACGTCCGGTTCTTCCCCGCCGGATCGCTCAGCGTCGAGGGACAGGCCTTGCTTGAGCGCGGCTTTCCCGAGGCAACCGAGTCGACCGCCGTTGTGGCCGTCGAACGGGCCGAGGGGCCTCTGACCGACGACGACCTGGCATTCATCGGCACCCTGGCCGATCGGCTCAAGGGCCTCATTGGCCCCGAGTTCGCCATCGCCACCGTGACCGACTTCCGCGACCGCTACATGGATTCGATCCTCATTGGCGGGAATGGCGTCGATGGCGGCGGCCAGGCCGCCTTGACCCTCGTCGGGATCGAAGCGACCTACGCCAGCAAGCAGGCTCGGCTCACGGTCAACGCCATCGAGGAGGTCATCGACGACCTCGCCGGCGAGGTCCCCTCCGGAATCCGGCTCGCCCTGACCGGCTCGGCCGTCGTCGGCCACGACATGAACGAGTCGTCAAACGCCAGCATCGACACGACGACGTATGCCACCATCGCCCTGGTCATCGCCATCTTACTTGCCGTCTATCGGTCACCCTTGCTGGCCCTGATCCCCCTCGTGACGATCGCCCTCTCGGTCTTCATCTCGCTCAAGGGGTTGCCGACGCTCCGCTGGGTCCCTGGACTCGATTTCCAGGTCATCAACGTCACGAAGGTCTTCGTCATCGTCGTCCTGTTCGGGGCCGGGACCGATTACTGCCTGTTCCTCATCGCCCGATACCGCGAGGAGCGCGCCCACGGCCACGACATTCCCGAAGCCCTCGGCATTGCGATCCGGCAGGTCGGCGCCGCTCTGGTCGCCAGCGCCGGAACGGTGATCGTCGGCCTGGGGATGCTCTGGTTCTCCAGCTTCGCCAAGATCCAGTACAGCGGCCCGGCCATCGCCCTGAGCCTGGCGGTTGCGTTGGCGGCGGCCTTGACGCTCGCGCCGGTCTTGCTCAAGTGGTTCGGCCGGACGATCGACTGGCCCTTTGGGCCTCCTCCCATCATCCGTGCCGAGGTCGAGGCCGAAGCCGACCACCTTCCCGGCGGAATCCCCGATCAGGCCGAGGCCGCCCTACGAGGCCCCTGGGGACGGATCGCCAACCTCGTTGCCCATCGCCCGGCCTCCATTCTCGCCGTCAGTCTGCTGGCCCTGACGCCGCTCGCCCTCTACGGCACGACGGTCACGTCCAATTACGGGCAGCTCTCCGATCTTCCCAGTACCGCCCCCAGCAAGATCGGTGCTCGATTGATCCGAGACTATTTCCCGATCGGCGAACTCGGCCCGACCACCTTGCTCGTGCATGCCCCCGAACTCGATTTCCGGGACGATGAAGGCCGCCAGGCCCTCGCCGATCTCTCCGATCGCCTGGAATCGTTGCCCGAAGTTGCCCGCATCCGATCCCTGGCCCGGCCGCTCGGCGAGCCACTCGAAGAAACCATCCGTCTCTCGGCCGAGGAACAGGCCCTGCCCGGCTTCCTCCGCCGACCGATTGAACAAGCTCGAAGTGCCCTCATCGAACGGGGCTACCAGGCTGCCGAGCCCGTCTACGTGAGCACCCGCCCCACCGATCCGGCCGACCTCGGCTCCATCGCCCGAATTGACATTCTCCTGTCCATTGACCCCTTCTCCGAAGACGGGATGAACGCCCTCAACGCCATTCAGCGCGAGGTCAACGCCCTGACGACCGCCGAGGCCGGGCCGCTCGCCGGGGCCGAGGTCGGCTACGCTGGCTCCACTCCCATGCTCTACGACCTTCGCTCGGCCATCGGCAACGATCAGAAGCGGATGTACGTGCTGGTGACGCTCGGGGTCTATGCCATTCTCGTCCTGCTCCTTCGCCGTCCCGGCATCTGTCTCTACCTCATTGCCACGGTCGTCCTCGGCTACCTCGCCACGCTCGGGCTGACCGACCTCGTCTTCCAGGCTCTGCACGAAGGCCCCGAACCCTGGCAAGGACTCGACTGGAAGGTCAGCTTCTTCCTGTTCGTGATCCTGGTGGCCGTCGGTGAAGATTACAACATCTTCCTCATGGCTCGCGTGCTGGAGGAAGAAGTCGGTCACGGACCAATCGACGGCACCCGGCGCGCCGTCGCCGCCACGGGAGGCATCATCAGCTCGTGCGGCCTGATCATGGCCGGCACCTTCGGTTCCATGCTCACCGGCAAGCTGCTCGCACTCCGGGAACTGGGCTTCGCGCTCGCCGTTGGCGTCTTGCTCGATACCTTCATCGTCCGACCCATCCTCGTCCCCGCCTTCATCATCCTGCTGGAGCGGATTCGATCCCGGTTCTCGTCCGGCAAGCGCCGATCCCTCCCCTCCCACGAGGAACCCGCCCCAGCCGGTGGGGCTCCAGCGGTCCTTCGCGTGGATTACGGGATCGGTTCGCAGCAGACCCCCCGCCGTTGACCGGCCGGCCGGCCCGACTCCTCGATCCTCGGCGCAAGAATTGCTAGAGCCCTGACTGCTGGCTCGATGGTGTGCCGCGAAGCCCTGTCGGCGTTGCACCCTCTGCCTGCCGACGCTGCGGGTGAGTACACTTCGCTTCAAGCTTGAGCACATTCCGACACGTTCCAAGACGGTCGGAACCCGGTTTTTCCCCATCAACACGAACGGAACCCACCGATGAGAGTTTGGCCGGGACAACCCTACCCCCTTGGTGCCACCTGGGACGGCACCGGAGTCAATTTCGCCCTCTTCTCCGAAAACGCGACCAAGGTTGAACTCTGTCTGTTCGACTCGGTCGACGCCGAGCGCGAATTCCTTCGGATTCCTCTGGCCGAGTGCACCGACCTGGTCTGGCATGCCTACCTTCCCGACCTGATGCCCGGACAACTCTACGGCTATCGGGTCCACGGACCCCACGACCCGGCCAACGGACACCGCTTCAATCCGAACAAGCTGGTGCTCGACCCTTACGCCAAGCTCATCGGCCGCCGCTTGAAGTGGGACGACTCCCTTTTCGGCTATCCGATTGGCCAGGACGACCTCGCCTTCGATGATCGAGACAGTGCCCCGTTTGCCCCGCTGGCCCAGGTCATTGACTCCTCCTTCACCTGGGGAGACGATCGCCCCCCCAAAACTCCCTGGCACAAGACCCTCTTTTACGAGGCGCACGTCAAGGGGCTGACCATGCGACATCCTGAGGTTCCCGAGCACATGCGAGGGACCTACCTCGGTGTCGCCACCGAACCGATCCTCCGCCACCTGACCGATCTGGGCGTTACCGCCATCGAACTCTTGCCCGTCCACCACCACGCCGACGACCGTTATCTCGAAGACAAAGGACTGGTCAACTACTGGGGCTACAGCACCCTCTCCTTCTTCGCCCCCCACATCTCGTATGCCGGAGAACATCCCGCCCTCGACGCCGTTCAACAGTTCAAGAGCATGGTCCGCGGCCTGCACTCGGCCGGGATCGAGGTCATCCTCGACGTCGTCTACAACCACACCGCCGAGGGGAATCAGAACGGCCCGACCCTCTCCTGGCGAGGCGTTGATAACGCCGCATACTACATGCTCTCGCCCGAGGACCCCCGCTACTACATGGACTTCACCGGCTGCGGCAACGTGCCCAACATGTCGCACCCCCGCGTCTTGCAGATGATCATGGATAGCCTCCGCTACTGGGTCATCGAGATGCATGTCGACGGCTTTCGGTTCGACCTGGCCAGCACCCTGGCCCGAGAGCTTTACGAGGTCAACCGCCTCGGCTCATTCTTCGACATCATCCACCAGGACCCGGTTCTCTCGCAGGTCAAGCTCATCGCCGAACCCTGGGATGTCGGCCCCGGCGGCTACATGGTCGGCAACTTTCCCCCCGGTTGGGCCGAGTGGAACGGCATCTACCGCGACGAGATCCGCGACTTCTGGCGCGGCCAGGAATGCACCGCCAACGAACTGGCCACCCGCCTCGCCGGCTCCAGCGACCTTTACCAGGACGACGGCCGCAAGCCCTACGCCAGCGTCAACTTCATCACTTGCCACGACGGCTTCTCCCTCCGCGACCTCGTCTCCTACAACGCGAAGCACAACGAGGCCAATCTCGAAGACAACCGCGACGGTGCCGATGATAATCGCTCCTGGAACTGCGGTGTCGAAGGTCCCACCGACGACCCCGAGATCAAGGCCCTCCGTGCTCAGCAAATGCGCAATTTCATCGCCACCCTGTTCTTCTCTCAGGGCGTTCCCATGATGCTCGCCGGCGACGAGATCATGCACACCCAGGGGGGCAACAACAACACCTACTGTCAGGATAGTGAAATCAGCTGGCTCGACTGGAACCTCGACGACGAGCGGCGCGAGTTCCTCGACTTCGTTCGCAAGGTCAGTCACATCTGGCGAGCGTTCCCGGTCTTCCAGCGCCGCAACTTCTTCAAGGGTCGGTCGATTCGCGGCAAAGACGTCAAGGACATCTCCTGGCTCGACCCCTCCGGGCAGGAAATGGGAGACGAAGCCTGGGAGGCCGGCTTCGTGCGCTGCATCGGCATGAGGCTCGCCGGCGACGCCATCGGCGAGGTCGACGAACGCGGCGAGCCGATCGTCAGCGAAACCGTCCTCACCCTGTTTAATGCCCACTGGGAACCAGTCCCCTTCATCCTTCCCGAACACCAGCCCGAACGAATCTGGGAAGTTCTCCTCGACACTGCCGACGCCGACCCCGCCTCCGAAACCTTCGAACAGGGCCATCCCTACGACCTCAAGGGCCGCTCCGTCGTCCTGCTCCGCCTCCGAAACCGCGACGAAACCCCCGCCGACTTCCTCGCTCCGTTGAATTCCGAGTAACAAGCCGCTGAGGGCGACCTGGATCAGCCGGCGGGACCACGCGCCAGTGGCCTCGGCCTCCAGGTCGCCACGCCTTCAGCCCCACCCCGAGCCGACAGCGACCCGGCCCCCTGGAATTCCCCTCTCCGTTCGTCCGTTCGTCGTTGGGAGCACCCTGGCAGGTTCGGTCAACTGTGATCTCATTCATCGCTTTTTCAGGCACGATCGTGGCCAGTTGCCGCCTCGATCCCATTGGAATCGTCGAGAATCACCCCTCGAATACACAAATACGATAATAATTCAGTTAAAATATAAAATTTATCACATAAATAATATAATATTCATTATCGTAACACTTGCCCGATAATAGATACTCTGAGGTTTCTTCGAGGCCGGTGGCCTCTCCGGCTGGACTGACGTCATGCAAAAGGCCGGGAGATTCCCTCCGTCTTCCACAAGGAGATCGTTCTGACGGTGAGTGTTGGCTCCGTTGAACTCAATGACTCGTTCCGCTTGAACGCAATCGTCCTGCCCGAAAGCTGGCCTCGTCATCCGAGGCGTCGTTCATCACCGTCGTTGGGTGTCTGAATCCTCGCTCGTCGACAGGCTGATTCGGACCCGGCGAGGCCGCGAACCGGCGACGGCCCGCGCTTCCTCGCTTGGTCGCGAGCACCTGCGCGCGGCGATCCGTGCAACCCTCATGACCGTCGACGAGGGTCTGAATGCCCTGAATTCCTCGCGATGGGGCAGGGGGGCGGACAAGCCTCCCGAAAATCGCAGTATGACGCCTAAGAATGCTGGATGGGTGCTTCGGCGTGGGATCGCTCGTCTGATCGGCTATGCCTCTGAGGGACGCAGGGTCGGGCAGCGACTGAGTGGGAAACTCCCGAAAAAACCGTCATGAGAGGGGGTGTGATGGCAAGGATCTCGCCATTCTGGCATCAAGGAGGTCGTTGATGCATCACGGTGTCCACTTGCCTAGAATTGCCGATTCGGTCTCTGGACACGAGGCGCTGAGCTACGTTACTGTCGTGCCCGACTCGCCCGGGAGGAGCTTCCGAGCCGAGGTCGAACACATCTCTCTGAATTCCCCAGCAGGACACATCAGGAGCATCCCCGTTGTCACCCATGAAGTGTTGTCTCGCGATGGTTGTCTGTCTGACCTGGACAGCGTGCGAGGTCCGATCCGACGAGCCGATCCCGGTTGGCGCATGGTTCGACTACCACCCCGACCAGTACGTGGTGATCGACAGCGAGACTGGCCTTGCCTGGCCAGCGGGTGAGGCGTTGCTTCCGCCGCCTTATGGGCAGATCTTGCTCAAGGGGAAGTTCCATTGGGTGACGACCACGGGCCTTCGCGACTTCGAGGCGACCAAATACGCCTCTGGCCATACGAACTGGCGGATACCGACCATCGCCGAACTCCGCACCGCCCGACAACACGGTCTGTACGAGGCCCTCGTGGAGGTCGCCAGGCTGGAAGGGTATCCCTACCCCATGCCTGTGGTACGCTTCGGCCTCTTCGGATCCTGGGCCAGCGATGTATCGAGCTCGAATCGGAGGGCGTGGGTCAATCTCCTCGGCCCGCTGCATCAAGAGGTCAGATGGTGGCCGACTCATTGGGGCTCCCGCCCCTACCTCCCCGTCCGAGAAACGGCACAGCCCACTCCCATCCTCTGGGCAGACGACATCCAGGAGGGGCAGCGCCCCTGGGGATTTAGCGGGTTGTTCACCCAGTACGATGGCAAGGCCGTCGAACCGGATGACGCCAACGGCGCGAACATCTCCAGGGTGCCGGACCCGGCCGGCGGCCCCGGCTTCGCAATGCGCCACTTCGCCGTCTTCGGGCCGAAGGTCGGCAGATCGCAGGCAGGCATCTGGAGCTTTAAGAATCCAGTCTTTGCGGAGCAAGCGAAAAGCGAAGAGGGGGTGTATATCGCCCAGGAGTGGTACTTCCCCGAGGCCCTCAGCGCGAACGGGCGTGGCACGCCATGGATCAGCCTCTGGGATTGGCATTCAGTCGGCCCGAACGGATCGAACCGATGGCATACTTCGCCCGGCATGTTCCTGACGAAGGATGGCTCGATGCGTTTCAATCTGAAATGGCATTCCGGGTCTACTGGCAATCCGACCAGTGCACTCTCGACGATTCCTTTACCCGTCGGCAGGTGGTTCGATGTCGAGATGTACTACAAGTGGACCACGGGGCCGACAACCATCAAGGTCTGGATTGATGGTGAGCTTGCCGTTGAGCAAACCGTTCCCTGGACGCGCCACCCTGATCACAACGTCGTGGAAACCTACATGAAGTTCTATGGTGCGGCACCCTCGACCACGCCGTGGTCTCCAACTCCCAGCGTCCGGTACACCCGCAACGTTCGAATCGCGGCCGATAGGATCGGGCCCGGCGGGAATTAAGCAGGCGTTCAGGGTTCCGACCGGTCACGAGCGACGGGCTCTCTGAAGACGCAGAGGTTTTCCTCGTCGAGACCCTCCGTGTTCAGCCCTCAAAAAAACGGGGTGGAGCGCAACTCCACCCCGTTTCGGTTTGGCACGGATCCCCAGGGCGTTGAGGGGATTTACTCCGATCCGCCTTCATCTCCGCTCGGCTGACCTTCGCCTGAGGAGGCCGAGCCGGCACCGGCCAGTTCTTCCTCGCTCTTGGAGGTGGCCTCGAAGACGAGCTTGGGACCGTCTTCGGTATCGCCGACGGTGACGGTCAGGGTGTCCTTGCCCTTGAACTCGCCCCGAAGGATCGACTCGGACATCGGGTCCTCGATCATGTTCTCGATCGCTCGGCGAAGCGGTCGGGCACCGTAATCAGGGTTAAAGCCCTTGTCGATGATGTAATCCTTCGACTCCTCGGTGAGGATGAGCCGCAAGCCCCGGTCGGCCAGGCGCTGGCGGACCTTCGTCAGCTCGATGTCGATGATGTGCTTCAGGTCCTCTCGCGTCAGGTTGTGGAAGACGATGATGTCGTCCAGACGGTTGAGGAACTCAGGGCGGAAGTACTTCTCGATGGCGACCTTCAGCCGCTCCTTCATTTCCTCGTAGTTGCTCGGGTCGTCCATGTTCCGACCGAAGCCGAGGACGTTCGACTGCGAGGTGGCCTCGACGCCCGCGTTCGTGGTCATGATGATGATCGTGTTCTTGAAGTCGACGACCCGGCCGACGTTGTCGGTCAGGCGGCCTTCTTCCATGATCTGCAAGAGCATGTTGAACACATCGGGATGGGCCTTCTCGATTTCATCGAGCAGGACCACCGAGTACGGCCGCCGGCGGATCTTCTCCGTCAACTGGCCACCCTCTTCATACCCGACATAGCCCGGAGGAGCACCGATCAATCGGCTGACGTTGTGCTTCTCCATGTACTCGGACATGTCGATCTGAATCAGCGCCTCAGCCTCGCCGAACATGAATTCGGCCAGACTCTTGGCCAGCAACGTTTTCCCGACGCCCGTCGGCCCGGCGAAGATGAAGCTGCCGATCGGCCGCTTCGGATCCTTCAAGCCGGCCCGGCTGCGGCGCACGGCCTGGCTGATCCGCTTGACCGCCTCGCGCTGGCTGATGACCTTCTTCTGCAGCTCCTCTTCCATCCGGACGAGGCGTTCGGTTTCCTCGGCCTCCAGGCGGGTGAGCGGCACGCCGGTCATCTTCGAGACGACCTCGGCGACGACTTCCTCGTCCACCGTGCCGTCCACTTCCTTGGCCTTTTCCCGCCATTCGCGGGTGATCGTTTCCTTCTTCTTCTTCAGCTTGTCGGCCTGGTCGCGCAGGGCCGCGGCCCGCTCGAAGTCCTGGTTGGCGACGGCCTCTTCCTTGTCCTGGTTCAGCCGTTCGATCTGCTCGTCCAGCTCTTTCAGGTCGGGCGGACGGGTCATCGCCTTCAGGCGGACGCGTGCCCCGGCCTCGTCGATCACGTCGATCGCCTTGTCCGGCAGGCAACGGCCGGAGATGTAGCGATCCGACATCTCGACGGCGGCTTCGAGCGCCTCGTCGGTGATCTGCACCCGGTGGTGCGCCTCGTAGCGGTCGCGTAGGCCTCGGAGAATCTCCAGAGCCTCGCTCTTGCTCGGCGGGTTGACCACAACCATCTGGAAGCGACGGTCAAGGGCCCCGTCCTTCTCGATGTACTTGCGGTACTCGTCGAGCGTCGTGGCGCCGATGCACTGCACCTCGCCTCGGGCCAGCGCCGGCTTCAACACGTTCGAGGCGTCGATCGCCCCTTCGGCCCCGCCGGCCCCGACGAGCGTGTGCAACTCGTCGATGAACAAAATCGTGTTCTTGGCCCGGCGGACCTCGTTCATAACGGCCTTGATCCGCTCCTCGAACTGGCCGCGATACTTCGTCCCGGCGACCATCATCGCCAGGTCGAGCACGACGATCCGACGGTCGCGGAGCAGTTCCGGCACGTTGGCGTCAACGATGAGCTGGGCCAGCCCTTCGACGATCGCCGTCTTGCCGACGCCGGCCTCGCCGAGCAGCACCGGGTTGTTTTTCTGGCGGCGCGAGAGGATCTGAACCACTCGCTCGATTTCATTCTGGCGGCCGATGACCGGGTCGAGCTTCCCTTGACGGGCCAGCTCGGTAAGGTCTCGCCCGAAGCTATCCAGAGCGGGAGTCTTCGACTTGCCGCCCTTGGCCGCGGCGCCGCCGCCACCGCGTTCTGCTTCGCCGCCTGCGTCCATCCCGTGACCGAGCAAGTTGAGTACCTCCTCGCGGACTTCCTCGAGCTTCAAGCCCAGGTTCATCAAGACCTGAGCGGCCACGCCCTCCTGCTCACGCAGCAGGCCAAGCAGCAAGTGCTCCGTCCCGACGTAGTTGTGATTGAGATTCCGGGCCTCTTCGATGGCGTATTCGATAACCTTCTTGGCACGGGGGGTCTGGGGAAGCTTCCCCATCGTGACCATGTCCGGACCGGATTGAACGATTTTCTCCACCTCGACCCGGATCTTCCTCAGGTCGACGTCGAGGTTCTTCAGCACATTGGCCGCGACCCCGCTGCCCTCCTTGACCAGGCCCAGCAGCACATGCTCAGTGCCGACGTACTCGTGGTTGAAGCGCTGGGCCTCCTGATTGGCCAGCTGCATCACCTTCCGAGCACGGTCGGTGAAACGTTCGTACATCAGCGATCGACTCCGACGGCTGTCCGGCCCGGCCGGGGCCGCACCGGTCCGGGGCATCCTCACGGGTGTTACGACGCGGTGCGACCGCTTGTTCTGCCAATCGGTTCGGACCGGCCCGCGGGACGCTTCCCGCGATCCGACAGTCGGCCCGAGGCCCCGCTCCGGTGCCGATGACTGTTCTTACTGCCAATTGTCGGCAGTCGTCCCCCGCTTTTCAACCTCTGCGGGGTGGATTCGGGCCGCTCCGGGGCCCTCCTCCGGTCATGACTCGTCCATCTGGTCCAGGGCTCGGCGGATTTCCCACCCCCATTTCGTACCCCCTTCCAGCTCCAAACACTGGCGAAACGCCCGCCGCGCCTCGTCCGGCTGATCAATCCGCACGAACAAGGTCCCCAGGTGCATGTACACGTCAGCGTCGGTTTCGTCCATCGTCAGAATTTGCTCGAACCGCCGCCTTGCGTCGTTCCAGCGCCCGCGGAGGTAATGTTCGGTCGCCTCACGGTACAACCGTTCGATCTCCGCCCGATACCGTTCCGGGTGGCATCGCCAGACCCACCAGAGCGTGTACGCCAGGCTCGCCAGCCAGGTGCCCACGGCCAGGGCGGTCACGAAGGTTGTCAGGGCTGGCGGTACCGCCTCGGTCCAGATCAGGTGCGTGACAATCGCCAGGTTTAACGTCCCGGCGAAGACGCTCGCCAGGATCAATCCCATGACCTCTTGCCCCGACCAGACCTGCGGCAAGCCCGGCCACAGGCTCAACGCCGCAATCCAGAACCGCCTGGGCATGGTTCGGCTCCTTCCGACTCGATCCCCGAGTCCCCGATCCTTCCGAGAACCCCGGATGCTTCCCTTTTAGTACGATTGGAAGTCTAGCGAATCCTCTTCATCCAGGCAACCGCGCTTCCGTTGGCCCGTCTCCATCAATCCTTTCCTCCGATCGCGAGGGAGCCGGACGCCTCCTGTCCTGGCGAGTGGGCCAGCCCCCCCAAACCCTCGCCCCCGCTCGCGGGGGAGAGGGTGGCCGCAGGCCGGGTGAGGGGGTTCCCTGCTCGAACGCCACGCCTGGCAATCGCGCCAACGCCCCCCCCTTCCCGACGGTTTGGGAATGTCCTGGCCCTCGTCACTCCAACGTCACGGTCATTTCCAGCGTTCCCCCTTTCTCCGCCTCGAACCGGATCGTTGCCTCGCCCGAACCCTGTACGAACCAGCGAACCCGTTCGATCGACCGCCCGCTCACGCCATCTGGCAGCGTGACCCGCTCCGGAGTGTGCTCAACCGGATCGAGTCTCCCAAAGTCCCGGTCAAGCAACCGACCGCCTCCCAGCACCGTCAGCTCGTCTCCCGAGATCGTCGCCCGATCCGGCAGGCCGATGTTCCGTCTCCTCGCCTGGGCCGACCGGGTCGGCAGCACTCGGGTGTTCTCGACCTCGGCCGTGATCTGATACACCCCCTCGCCGATCGCCTCGACCTCCACATCCGCCCACCTCAGCAACGGCATCTGATCGGCGTGATAGAGCACGAATGCCGAGTTCCGGTGGCACAACTCCTCCATCATGAACGGCGGCGGCACCCGCTGCGACTCCTTCACGAAGCCGCCAATCTCGATCGGTCCATACGTCGGATGATCAAACGGCGCCCACTCCACGAAGTTCGCCCCCAGCATCAGGCGATCGTTCGCAAACAGTTGTGCCTCCTGACCGGTCGCAGCGAGCGCCTGCTCTAGGGCTGACCCCCCTTCCGGGCTCGGGCCGAGCAACTGCGAATTATTCCACAGCTCATTCGTGTACGAGAAGATGCCGAGATGCTCGTACGTCCAGTTCACAAACCCGCCGCGCACCGCGTACAGATCCTTGTAAATGATCCAGTTCCGATAAAACGGCAGGAGCCGCGACCCGACCTCGCCAATGGTCCGGGCCAGAGTCTCGTCCTCGCGCGGATACTCCGATTCCCGGCTCGGGTGGGCCGGCCCTCGCAGAATCATCCCCCCGGCGTTGTGGTACGACTGCACCCCGGCAATATTCGGCCGCTCCAAAATGAATTCCGCAATCGCTCGGGTTTCCGGCCAGCAGAGCGGATACGGACCCGCCCCGCCCTGAATGTGGTTCGGCTGCCAGTCGGCCGGCCAGTTGCGATTCATGTCGTAGCCGCCCGGCGTGTCCTCGTTCACCCGACCGTCGCCGTCGTTGTCGATCCCCTCGTTGCCAAGCAGTTCGTAGCGGTCGCTCCGAACCTCCTGGTCCGGGCGAATCGGCACCAAGGCTCTCGGATCCAAGGGAGACACGACGTACGGTCCGTCCGGGCTCTTGCGGCG
This sequence comes from Tautonia rosea, assembly GCF_012958305.1. NCBI lineage: Bacteria > Pseudomonadati > Planctomycetota > Planctomycetia > Isosphaerales > Isosphaeraceae > Tautonia > Tautonia rosea. The sequence goes on from NZ_JABBYO010000007.1 coordinate 388,407, forward strand.
CATCTGGGTGATCTGCCCGTCCCCGTTCAAATCATCATATCCATCCTCGTCGAGCAAGCCGTCGCGGTCGTCATCGGTCGGTGCCTTGCCGCTTCGTGAGCTATTCGTCGTGTTCGGTCCGTTGAACCACCAGGCGCGGCCATCAGGATTCACCGTCGGAACCACATAAAAGGCCCGTTGATCGACCATCTCGGTTACGCGGTCAAGCCTGCCGTAGTTCTCCGCCAGATACCAGACCATGTACAGGCACGCCTCCGCCGCCTGCACCTCGTTGCCGTGGATGTTCCCCTCGCAATAGAATGCCGGCTTGCTCGTATCTGGACCCGTTTCCGGGTTGTTGATCGTGATGTACCAGAGGTCCCGACCCTCGAAGCTCTTACCGGCCGACGCCATCGAGAGCAACTCCGGATGCCCCTCCACCAACGCCCGCATTGCCTCGACCAACTCGGGATAGTCGTACAGCCGATTGAACGCCAGCTGCACCTTCGGCTCGAAGTACGGGCTCGACGCCTCGTCGGCCCGGCAACATCGGAAGGCCAGGACGTTTCCGGTCAGCACGATGGCAATCAGGATCAGGTGTCTCATGAAGGTCGAGCCGCAAGTGGTGAAAGAAATCAGGATAAGTGAATGAGAACGAATGGGTCGGTCTTCCGAGTCAGCCGCATGCCCAGCCGAAGGCCAGCATGTCCGGGTGATCCGGGCACTGGGTCAGGTGGCCGCACCCCACGTCGCCGAACATGAACGCGAGGTTGTCTTCCGAATCGATCTGGAAGACCAGTTCCATGCGGCGTCCGCACGTCAGGCAGTTGGGATACTCGGCTGACTGGATCCAGAAGGGCCAGCCGCCCAGCTTGTCTCTCTCGGCGCAGCGATTCAGGCCCGGGTCGCTCCAGTACGCCACCGGGAGATTCGATTCGAGCAGCCCGACCTCCGGGCATTCGATCGTGATCCGATCATAGGTTCTCGACGACGGGTCATCGAAGCGAATCGAAAGCCCCAGGGATCCGAATTCCTCGGCGTGGGGAAAGTCGTCGATTGGCTCCCAACCCGTGATGACGCGAGCAGGCAAGGTCGACTCGAACCGGGGCGTTAGTTCCTGCCGGGCCGGCCCGTCCGGCCGGATGATCCGGATCAGATGGGCGTCTGAGAAATGGGACCATCCATCGCACTCCTGTACACAGTCCGGCGCAGTGTTGACGCAATAGAAGAATTGCAAGAGCCCCGAGCCGGACGGCTCGGCCTTCCCCTCCGGCAGTTGGCTCAGGTCCAGTTGCAGGAACAGGGCAATCGGCTCGCCGCAGTGCGCGCAACGGGGCCATTCCTCCCCCTCGGGGACCCAGGGTATGCCCGAGAACTTCGAGCACGGCATCGGGCTGTCGCACGTTTCGGTGATCGGCCGCCACGCGAGGCGCCGATGGCGATCGAACCAGGGGCCGAGCCGCTGGAGCAACGCTTCGAGTTCCATCGGATCACCTCCGGGGTTCGCGAGGCAGTTCGACCTCTGCCACCGCCTTCCCTGCCCTGGGTGACGACGCCTCGATCGCGATCGTATCCACTCCTTCGGGAGCCAGGATCAGCCAGCGGTACTCCTGCGAGTCTCCCGAACCGGCAAGGCGGTTGATCCGATCGACGACCGGTCCGCCAAGGAGCTTCGCCTCGCCCAGCACCGGACGCACGACCACCGGGGCCGCCTGGCGGGTCGTCACTCCCTGCGCCAGCGCCGTCGGGAAGTACCCCGGATTCTCAACGCGGGCCGACACCTCGAACACGCCACCGCCGCGCGGCTCGGCCTTTGTATCGACGATCTCTAGCATCGTCATTCGTTCGGCCACGTCGTTGAGGAAGCGGTACTGAGCCTCGGTGATCGCCTCCACCTCCTCGATCGGAGGGTTCACCCGCACGCCAGGCAGCCAGCCGCCGATCTCGACGGTGCCGAGCGTTGGGTGCTCGACCTCCTCGAAGCCCTTGAAGGCGCGACCGCCCATCACGGTGTCGTTCCAATACAGCCAGCGTTTCTCAACGTCGGTCGGGGGTTTCTCCTCCCCCTCCGCTGGTTCCGGCAAGGTCGGGCCGGGCCAGAGGGATGAGGCGATCGCCACGGTTCCAAAGTGATGATAGGCCCACTCACTCATCGCGCCGTCGGTCGTCGCTCCAAGGGCCGAAGCGTTGTTCGGCGTCAGCCCTCCGCTCGTTGTCTTCGCGTCCTTTGAAGGTTCCGGCTCCTCTGGATCTTCGTTGAGACTGGCGATGAACTGGGCGAGCATCCCGGCCCGTTTCAGGGGAGATGCATTCTCGAAGTCTGACATCAACCGAGTTTGCTCATCCTCCGGAAGGGCCTCGAAGGCTTCGAGCACTCGGTTGCGAAGGCCTTCCGGCAAGCCGGCCAGCGGGTCGGCACCGTCGGGGATCGGGGCCGGATCGGCGCCCTCGTCCGGTGTCTCGGCCTTGGACTCCTCCGTCGGCTCCTCGTCTTGCTTCGGTTCCTCGCCGTCCTTCGGCGGGGCGATTACATCGCGATATGCCTTCGAAAGGGCGACGAAGTACGGCAGGTCGGCGTCGGCCAGCTTCGTCTCGGGCTTCTTCGGCTCGGTCCGGAGCGAGTCGTGCAAGGTATAGGTCCAGACGACGCTGATCTCGGGGTGGTCGTAGCAGAACTGGATCAGACCGCGCACCTCCGGCTCGCTGGCGGGACTGTAACCGGTTTGGTCGTTCAGCTCGGTCCAGTTGTGGGGCCAGTTGCGGTTGAGATTCACGCCGCCGATCGGGTCATCGTTCCGCTCACCGTCCCCGTCGAGGTCGGTCCCCTCGTCGGTTTCGGAATACACGGCCCGCTCGCCGTCGGCCGCCTTGGCGGGTCGAAGGATGCGCGGGTCGTCCGGGTCAGGGACGAGCGTCGCCTCGGCGTCCTTGACCCTCATCCGAAGGATCAGGCCATCGCCGTTCACGTCGTCCGGGCCGTCCTCGTCGGACGAGCCGTCGCGGTCCTCGTCGGTCGGGGTCAGGTTCGTTCGGATCCCCTGCCGAGGGGTTTCAAACAGCCGCTCGGCTCCGTCCGGGTTCAGCCGAGGGACGACGTAAACCGTGTACCGATCGAGCAAGCGCGCGATCGCCTCGTCCTCCTCATCCGGATCGGCCAGCCGCTCGATCAAGCCGAGCGCGACCTGGCTTCCGACCAGATGATCCCCCTCCAGGTTGCCGACGATCAAGACGGCCGGCGGTCGATGGGCCTCGTCCTTTTCCTCGTCGGGGCGGACCCCCAGGGTCACAAGCCAGACGTTCCGACCTTCCCTCGACTCGGCGATCGACCGCACGGCCAGGGCATCGGGATGGGCCTCGGCCAGGTCTTGAAGGCGAGTCGTCAGGCTGTCGGCGTCGAGATACCCTTCCGGCACAAGCGACAACGCAGGAAGGTCGTCGGCCCGGCTCGGGCCAGACACCGAGAAGACGACGAGCACGAGTAGCAGGAGCGTCAGAGGCGCTCCGATCCGTTGGGTGATCACGGTGCGTTCTCTCAGGGGCAAATGCGGTCGATCGTCGGTGAAACGAACGAGTTCGGAGACAGACTCTACCCGGACGACCGCGTGGGAACCAGCCCTGAGAGTCGCGAGGATCGAACAGGACGGACCGGGCGGCCTCAAGGGGAGATTCGCGAGGTCTCCCCGAGGCCGCCCAATCCCGAAGGGCGACCGACCGACGCACTCGCATCTCGGGTCGCGGCCGAGGGCGTGTCACGTCGAGAGTGTCGCCGGAGACCGTCCAGGGCGTTCAGCTTCGTTCAGCGTCGGGTCGCGGCCGAGCCGATCGAATCTGCAAGTCCGGCGGTCGTTTGGGGTGGACGAGGTTCCCGAACCGATCGGGATACGGTCATGCGTCCGATCTGGTGGGGCTCTGGGCAGATGAGGGTCGCGGGAGCAGGACGGTCGATCGTGGTGCGAGGATGTGGAGGTTTCACAACTCTGAGGATGTGGGTTCCTGTCGTCTGCGAGTTCGGAAGAAGCCCCTTGGTCTTCAACCGGGGCAATCGTCAGGCGGGTGCCCGGTCTCAGGAGGGGCAAACCGATCGCCTCGTCCGGATTCGACGGGGCAAGGTCGTGGCCGATGCGGTGCGGGTCGTCTGGGGGGCGGTGTTCCGGGTCGGATCGATCAACAGAGGCGATCGCCTCGGGATCAGGTTCGCGTCGGTCGGGTGGAGTGGTTGACCCTGCCGCGTCGTCGTCATCATCGGAAGCGCTGGTTCGTTCGCTTTCGGACGAGGCGGCTTCCGGTTCTCGGGGGGTCGGAAACTCGGGGCCGGACGGCTCGGGAACCAGGGGAGGAGCAGGTCGATACGGGGCCATCGGCGGCGGCGGCGCGGTCGGAGCGGGTGTGACCCCAACGCCACCAGACATGTTGATCAAATCGTTAAGATAGCTTTGTAAGTCCTGGCCATAGCCGACGATTCCTCCCTGATCCGGCTCGATGAAAGCCGAGGGTGGCGTTGAAGGGGACGGCTCGGGGGGAGGTGGCTCGGGAGATCGGTAGGCGTCACCCACGATGGACTCGGCCAGTTCTGCGGCGCTGGCTCCCCAGCGATCCTCGTCGTCCTCGTCGCTCCAATCGTCGTCCTCGTCGTTGGCGTTGCTCCAGTCACTGGACTCGTTCTCGTCAAGTGGACGGTCGTCGTGTTCGAGATGAGTCTCGGAGTCGAGGTCGTTCCAGTGCTCCTCGTCCTGGAGGTTGTCGGGACCGAGGGCGTTGGGGTCCTCGGCTCCAACCGCGGGCGACTCCTGGTCCTCGTCGTCGTCGTCAACCTCATCCGAGTCCCATTGGTCACCGATCGCCTCGTCGGGATCATCGTCGGGCGGGAGGTCGTCGTTCTCGGGATCGTCGTCATCGGGCGGGAGGTCGTCGTCCTCGTCGTCGTCCTCCTCGGGATCGGTCTCATCCAGATCGTCCGGGATGTCGTCGATCTCCTGGCCAGACAGTTCGGCCTGGGCGTCGTCATCGTCCGGGGTGTCCTGAGGGGAGTGATCCTCCTGGGGATCGAGGGCGTGGAACGAATCGGACTCAGGGTCTCCTCCCTTGGGTTTGGGATCATCGGGCTCGTCAAGGCGATCGAAGGTGTCAGTGTCGGGGGAGTGAGGCTTGTCGAGGGTGAGGGCTTCAAGCGGGGCCGGTTCGGGTTCCGGGAGCGTCTCGGGATCGGGAACGTCGGCGTGCTGAGCCTCAAGGGCTTCCTCTGGCGGCGCTTCGGTGAGGGCCGAGGGATCGGGAGCGGCAGGTAGGGGAGGCGGCTCGGGATCAAGACTCGGGGCGTCGAGGCTCCTCGACTCGATCGGGATCGAGCCATCCGTCACTGAGGAATCGTCTGGCGAGGCGTTCAGATCGGGGTTCGGTTCGGGGGAAAGCGGGGTCTCCTGCCGGACGAACTGGTTCGGGCCAACGCGGACCCAGGCAACCTCAGTCGGCGGTTCGGGCGTTGGCTCGACCTTCTTGCGGCGCCGTCGGCGGGTCTTCGGAGGAGTGGTCAGGGTCGCGGACTCGACCGAGGACTCGGGCGATTCAGGGGCTTCGGCTGATCCTTCGGTCGTCGGCTCAGGATCGTCAAGGGTGACGGCTTGCTTCCGGCGAGCGAACCAGCCTCGGACGGCGGACGGTTGGGCCTCCTTCGGATCGGCAGGTGAGGCAGGGGTCGAGAGCTCAGGGACCGGCTCGGCCTGGGCGGGGTCGACCCGGCGTCGGAAGCCGAAGCGGCCTCGCGGTTTCGAACGCTCGGGGGCGGACGTCGGGGTCGAATCTGGCCTGGCCGAGGGTTCTGGAGGGGGGATCAACCGGTCGGCGGTCGGCAGGCTCGCTCCGGAGTCAGCCGCGCCGCGGGATCCGCCGCGGGGGCCAAGCAGAATCCAGGCCATCAACAGGAGGTAAGGGGGGACGAACCAGCCATTGACCCGGGCAACGGCCAGGCTGGTCACGGCGATCAGAGCCACCAGGCCTGCCACCGCCACCCACCGTAGTCGCCTCGTCGAGACCGTCCGGCCTCCCGCGTTGGGAGCCGTCGGCCCGGCATCAAGCGCCGGATCATCGCCGCGTCGTTCGGCTTCCAAAGTCCTGACCGCTCCCTCGGTTCGGTCCGGGAGCCCGGCAACGGGGCTCCCCGGACGACGCCTCCGCGTCTCGTTCGTCCGAGCGGGCATGATGGTCAAGATGCCCCAGATCGTCCAGGGAGGTTTCGGGCGTTGGCTCCTTTGTTAAGACAGGGGAATGGGTTACGTCACGATTCGGGACGGGCCGCATGCAGCAGGCGATCGGCTCCGAGGGCTCGCAGGTCGGCGGCGACCTGCAGGGCGAGTCCTTCGGGATCGTCCCTTGGGCCGGTCCGCGAGGCGTCGAGCCGTTCCCGGCCGTCGGGGTCGAAGACGCTGACATCGAGGGCCAGGGCGTCGCCATCGACTTCCCGGCCCCAGGCGGCGAGGGGGACCATGCAGCCTCCTTCCAGCTCGGCCAGGCAGGCTCGTTCGGCCAGCACGGCGCGTCGGGTGGCAAGATGATCGAGGGGGGCCAGCACGGCCAGGGTTGTCTCGTCGTCGCTCCGGCACTCGATGCCGAGCGCCCCCTGACCGACGGCCGGCAGGAAGCTCGGAGGGCCGAGCCGCTGGGTGATCTGCCCCTCAAGCCCCAGGCGGTGGAGGCCTGAGGCGGCCAAGACGACCGCGTCCAGCTCGCCGCTTGTGGCCTTTGCCAGCCTCGTCTCAACGTTCCCCCGGATGCCGATGACGTTCAGATCGGGCCGGGCGTGGCGGAGCATCGCTTGCCGACGGAGCGATCCGGTGCCGACGGTCGCGCCTTTGGGAAGGGCGTTGAGGGTCTGGTGGCGAGGGGCAATGAGGGCATCAGCCGGGTCTTCGCGTTCGGGGATCGCGCCGAGCGTCAACGCGTCGGGGCCTCGGGTGGGAAGGTCCTTGAGGCTGTGGACGGCGAGTTCCACCTCACCATCGAGTAAGGCCCGCTGGATCTCCTTCGTGAACAGGCCGGTGCCGGAGGAGCCGCCGGCGATCTGGGCCAGGGGAGAGTTGCGGTCGCGGTCGCCTCGGGTCCGGATCTCGATGAGCTCAACGACCAGGCCGGGGTGAGCCGCTCTCAGGCGATCGGCGACCCACTCGGCCTGCCAGCGGGCCAGGGCGCTGCCTCGTGTTCCGATTCGTACCACCGATGCCCCGTCCATCGCTCACCCTTTCCCTTCGACCCGACCGATTACGACGGCCATCACTGGGCCGACACCTGCTCGCTTCAAGGCCCGACTGGCGGCGGAGCAGGTGGCGCCGGTCGTCAGGATGTCATCGACCAGCAAGACCGGCACGCCGAGGATCGCCTCCAGGGACTTCTGGTTGGTCTGGAAGACCCCCTGCATTTGCCGGTGCCGCTCGACCCGGCCGACACGCCAGAGGGCCGAGGTCGGTCTTACGCGTCGCAAGGCCCGGACCATCGGCAGGCCGAGCCGGTGGGCGAGGGCCTGGGCCAGTGCCTCCGACTGATTGTACCGACGTCGCAGGCGTCTCCAGGGGTGCAGCGGGACCGGGACGACGGCCCGAGCCTCAGCGTTGGCCAGTTCCTCGGCCCGAGCTTCGGCCAGCACGTCGATGAGCCGGGGAGCAAGCCAGGCCCCTCGAACCGATTTCAGACGGAGGCAAAGGTGGCGGATTGGCCCCTCGTACGGCCCGATCGCCACGGCGGCATCGAACCCGTATCGACGGCCCGAGCAGTCTCCACATCCGGAGGCCCGGTCAGCGAACGGCCCGACCGGCAGGGCGCAACGCTGGCAGGCCGGGCCGGCGGCGTCGAACAACTCGTCGCGGCAGTCGAGGCAGAGCCCGGCGCGAGCGTCCTCGATCCAGGAGTCGCAGATCAGGCAATCGCCCGGAAAGGCCAGATCGCCAACCGCTTCGGTGAGTCGGCGGGGGACGATTCGAGACCCTGGCAGGTTGATCGGCAGTCGGGTTCGATCGTCCATCGCAACGCGGCTCCGACAGGGATCGAGAGGGCCAGGCTCGTGGTCTTGCCTTCGCAACAGGCTCCGAGGACCGACCCCGGATTTCCAACCTGTTCTGGGTTTTCGAGCGGTGCGGGGATCAGGAGGAAGCCGGGCGATCGCCGGAGCGGAGGTACGGTTCGAGCTGGGAACGGAGCTCCATGCGGGCTCGGGCAAGGAGAGACTTCACCGCGGCCTCAGAACGGTTCATGACGGCGGCGATTTCGGCGTAGCTCATCTCCTCGAACTTGTTGAGCAGGACGGCCAGACGTTGGTCGTCGCCGAGGGTGCCGACAGCCTCACGAACGACCTCGCCCAGCTCTGACTGGCGAAGCTGGCCCGAGGCGGTTCCGCCAGGGGCGGCCACGCGTTCCGAAGCGGGCAGGCTGGGCCGGCTGTCGGTGCCGGTGTCGAGCGACCCGGCCGGGCGTCGGCCCTTGCCGCGGAGGTGGTTGAGGGCCAGATTGTTGGCGATGGTAAAGAGCCAGGTCGAGAACTTGGCTTGCGGCTTGTACCCCTTTCGGGCGCGATAGATGCGGAGAAAGACCTCCTGGGCCAGATCCTCGGCGTCGCTCGCGTCGCCGACCAGGTGGGTGAGCACGGCGATCAGACGGTCCTGGTAGCGTCGGACGAGGACTTCAAACGCTCCTTGCACGTCGTCTCGGACCTGGAGCATCAGGCGCGTGTCGGGATCTCGGGCCAGGAGCTGCTGTTCAAGGGCCTGGGGCTGGGTCGGGCCGCCGTTGGATGCCACGGGGTCGGTCCCTCCGAAGGTCCGGTCGCGGTGAAGGGAGAGCCAAAGGCCCCTTGGGGCCATCCGAAATCCAGAACGAGCCGACCTTGCCAGCTCGCCAGGCCCATTGAGCCGGCGGGCGGGCGGGTCGGGGCGAGTCACGACGGGCTCAGGGTCACCAGGCTGGGACGAGGCGATTCGGGCTGCAAACGTCGGCGAAGCTGGCCGCACGCGGCGTCGATCTCGCGGCCCTTGGTTTTGCGAACACTGACGCTGACCCCTCGATCGCGGACGATCCGCTCGAAGCGGCGCACCGCCTCGCCTGACGGCCGCTGATAGGGCAGGCCGGCAACCGGATTGTACGGGATCAGATTGACGTGAGCCTTACGGCCGCTCAAGAGCTTGCCGAGCGCCTCGGCATGCTCGGGACGGTCGTTCAGGTCGGCCAGCAAGACGTACTCGAAGGTCACCTGGCGGCCGCTCCGATGGAAATAGGCGTCGGCGGCGTCCATCACGGCATCCAGTCCGACCCGAGCATTGATCGGCACCAACAGGTCGCGCAGCTCCGGCGTCGGGGCGTGCAAGGAGACGGCCAGATGGTACTGGCGGTCCAGCTCGGCCAGCTTTCGCATTTTCTCGGGCAGGCCGACGGTTGAGATCGTGACCCGGCGCTGGCCGAAGTTCAACCCCTCGGGAGAGCAGAGGCGGTCGAGGGCCGGGATCAGGTGGTCAAGATTGGCCAGACTTTCTCCCATGCCCATGACAACAAGATTCGTCAGGCGGTCGTTGGGCGGAAGGAGGTTTCGCAGGCGGAGAACCTGTTCCAGGATCTCGGCCGTCGTCAGGTTCCGCTCGACCCCTTTCAAGCCGCTGGCGCAGAAGACGCAGCCCATACCGCAGCCGACCTGAGAGCTGATGCAGACGGTCCGACGGTCGGACTCGGCCATGAGGACGCATTCGATCGTCCGTCCGTCCTGGCAGCGGAGCAGGAGCTTGTCGGTGCCATCGGGCGAGACGTGCTGGTGGGCGATCTCGGTCCCGAAGACGGTCCACTCGGCGTCGAGTTCGGATCGCAAGCCCTTGGGCAGGTCGCTCATGGTCTCGAACGACTCGGCTCTGCGGTCGAACACCCAGCGCACGACCTGGCGGGCCCGGTAGGTCGGGTGGCCGCGGTCGGTCATCCAGGCGCTGAGGTCGGCGGTGGAGGCGTCGAGCAGGGGGCGTTTCATGGGGACTCGCTGGGACAACTCGCAGGGCGCGGAACTCGGGAACGTTGCCTGGATTATCGCACGGCAAAGGCTCGGCGAGAAGGTGGGACGTCGGCTGGACCCGGCTCGGAAGGTATCCGGTTGAGCGCGGGGAGTCGGTCAGGGGGAGGTTCGGCCTGGTCGCGGCGGTCGACCAGGGTCGGCGTTCGCTCGATCCCCAGGCGGTTTCACCGGCGATTGGCGGTCGGGAAGGGGATCGGTGCGCTGATCGTCGCCGGGAGGGAGAGAATTGGATTTGTCTTGTAAGTGTCGATTTGGGTTTGAGTTGTGGTGTAAGTCGGGAGCGGCGGGGGGGGGGGAGAAATGGGTTCGCTCCGTCGCGTCGTGCCGGGCGAGCGATGAGGCTCAGAATCAGGTTCGAGGGGCACGTGAGCGGACCGATCCGCGTGACGATTGGGGGGCTGATGCAACGAGAGCTCCCGAGGTGAAGACCATGAACCCTCGCCGGGAGCAGGCGTCGCGGAGGGAGGAAGAGGATTGGGATGGGCGTAAGAGGGCGAATAGAATGCGTAAGTGGGCGTAAAGCCGGAGGTTGGATCGGGGTGACCTTCGTGGAACGTTGGGGCGAGGGCTCCCTCACCCGGCCTGGCGGCCACCCGTTCGCCTGCGAGCGGGGGAGCGGGTTGAGTGCTGGTCTCCTCGCCAGGCGAGCGGGGAGCGGGGTCGAGGTCGGGGAGGATGCGGGTGAAGCCGGGGGGGGCGGGGGCGCTGTCGGGTTCACGCCACCAGCCGAAGCCGACGGGGGCGCGGGGGGTGTCGCACTGGCGGGCCTCGCGGGCGATCGCGAGCAGTTCGCGGCGGCGGCGGTCGCGGAGGTTCAGGTAGAGCCGCACGGCGGCGTTGCAGGAGCGGTCGGCGTCGCGGGCGTAGCGGTGGCGAAGCTGGCCGTCGCTTGAGGTGTCGGCGGCCGAGGAGCGGACGAGCAGGGCCTGGTACTCGGGGCCTTCGACCGCGTCCCAGGCCTCGGCGCGGAGGGAGGAGAGCCGGTCGATCTGCTCGGCGATCAGGAGGCGGAGCGCCTGGCGGGCGGTGGCGGGATCGGAGGGCAGGGGAGGGTCGTCGCCGCGAAGGGGCAGCGGGGCGAGTCGGGTGGGAGCCAGGATCGAGGCCAAGAGCCAGAGGCGTCGGACGGGGTCCTCGGCGTCGGGGCCGGGGTGCTCGGCGGGCAGGCCGAGCAACAGCTGGGCGCGGAGCAGGGTCTTCACGGTCCAGGCATTGCCGAGCCGCAGGGGGGCGTCGAGCTGGTCCCACTGGCGGATGAGCCAGTCGCAGCCGAAGGCGGTGGCTTCGAGGTCGGCGACGGTGCCGACGGGGTCGCGGGGAAGGTTTTGCCCTTTGCGACGGGCGCGGGCCTGGCGTCGTCGTTCCCAGGATTGAACGGCGTCGCGGGCCGAGTCGAGGCGGGTGGACTCGCGGGCGTTGTCGAGGCGATCGAGCGTGACGGAGGCGACCGCGGCGCGTCGGACGAGGTGCTGCTCGACGACGTTGTCGGGACCGGCCTCGCGTTCCCAGCGTTGCAGGGCACGCTCGAGGTCGAGCCCGAAGTCATCAGGAACGACGACCTGAGCGGCCAGTCCGTGGGTCAGGCCGTTGCGTCGGGAGCGGGCCTTGCCTTCAACGGTTTTCGGGCCGGTCGAGTTGCGGGCGTTGCGGCGATTGGCGTCGAGCTGCTTGGAAGAAAGGGGCTTGGCCATGATGGAGCATTTCCAAAGGGTGTGGATTCTGGAAGTGTGGATTCAAGAAGTTGCGTTGCTGTGATTGGTTCGGGATCTTCGGTGTTGGGTTTGAATCAAGATGTCGAACACGCATGCGGGGGGGGCAACAACCAAAGGAACAGTTCGCGCAGGATTGAACGAATCGTCATTGATAGCATCGGGAAAGAGAGATAGGTGCAGTCACTTTTTCCCAGGGTTGATGGTTGTACGGCCTCGATTGGCGTCGGGAATCGATGCGGCGAGGGTGAACGCCACGAGTTGAGCTGGGGAAGGACAATTCTGGAAGCGGGTGAATTGATCTCCAGAGCGCAATGTCCCTGGTCACGGCTGGCGTGTCTGATCCGTGGTCACTTCGGCGGGGGCCACTGGATTTCCTTTCGAGGGGAGCATCCTCGATCGGTGTCGCTGCTGGCAGGGGGGCGGTCGGAGTTCTTGGGTGAGAGGATGCCGATGGCACTCGGGGCTGCGTTTGCGACCGCAACGGTTCCCTGATCGCAGAAACACCCGTGAGAATGCGGCTCAGAGTCGTCTTGTCGGAGACGAGAACGATGCTCAATACGTCCGGTTCGCAAGAAGCGAAGGTTTCATGTTGAGGCGTGAGGCAACCTGCCTGCGCGAGGGCCAGGAATGCAAAACGGACGGGACGCCGGGATGAGCGTCCCGCCCGAGGGGGAAGGCGGAGGAGGTCGAAGTCGGGGAAGGGATCAGACGTCGATGCCGAGTCGGTAGCGGAGTTCGTCGAACTGCTCGCGGTAGACGTCGTCGGTGGAGTGGAGGTGTTCGGCCTCGGAGATGAACTTGATGGTATCGTCGCGCTTCAGGCCGTGATCCTTGAGGATTTGCTCGAAGGGCTCAAGGTCGTGGGCGTAAACGAAGAGGAGCTTGTGCTCGTCGAACTGGACCTCCATCGGTCCGTCGGGGTTGAGCGCGGCGATGCCGGTGCAGCCGTCATGCAGGAGCAGGTCCTCGTAGTCGTAGAGGGTGCTCTGGAGGATGACGGTGTCCATGTGCTCGCGGTAGAGGTCGGCGTGGCAGCCGGGTTCGCTTTCGTGGCTCGACTCCATGACGACGTCGACCTCCTCACCGAGGGGGCCGAGCAGGTCCATGAAGACGTCGAAGAGCGACTCGGACGAGACCGAGGCGGCGAGCACGGGCATGGTGTTGCCGCTCTCGGGGTCGCGGTACAGGTCGCGGCGATACCCTTCGCGAGGGATGATCTCCAGGCCGAAGGAGGGCCGGATGGCATCGGTCAGCGCGAATTGGCCGTAACGTCCGACCTGGAGGTGAGCATCAAGCTCTTCCTGGCTCAGGTCGTCAAAGCTGGTTCGGGGCATGCGAGTGGAATTGGTTCGCAGCACGCGTTCAATAAATCGTTGCAGAAAGCTCATCGGTAGGGTCCCCCTCCTCGCGAGCCGGATTCTTCACGGATCCGGGACCGACCTCGGACCGCGTCAGCCGGGCAGTCTTCGGGGGCGAGCCCCGAACCAGCCATCCCGTGCACCTGCCCGGCGCCGCTTCCGAAGAACGTGGGTCGGTATGACCCTTTTCCCCGGGAACGGCCGCCCTCCCGTTGGCACCGCTCGATTGCCGTTCTCCTATATATACCATGCAGAACGATCGAAAACCGACCCGGTGATGAAATCTCATTGAAGGGGACCCAGAGGTCGGGCCGATAAGAGCAAACTCATCGAGATGCTCCGCCGCATGGCTGAGTTCGGCACCGAACAGAATGGGATGAATGCAACCGCAGTGCCAATTGGGAACACCGAGCGAGTGGATGGGCCGCTCGGTCTGATTCGTGCTGGACTTGAGTCAAATTTTGGGCGATTTTGTTCCCGATTGGTGGTCGGCGGAATTTGTACAAAGTTCAGAACAGTCGCACCTTGATGGCCGAGTGTGCACGTTTCTTCCCAGAAGGATCGTAGGATCCGGCGGTCGGGAAGTGCATGTTTCAGGGTTGGGGTGATCGAGGCTGGGGGGATTGGGGCGCCTCGATCGATTCGCCGGGCGGGTCGTCGCGGATCGACGCCTCGGGCGATACAATGAGCGTTTTCTGAATCCCGTCGTTCGCGACGATGCCGGGCGAAGGGTTCGTCCACCGCCTGCCTTGAGCTTGCCTGCCTGCCTCCCGGGACTCGAAGCCCGAGAGGATTCTTGCACCGAGAGAGACGAAAAGGACGCGACCGATGGCCATCGAACGGGTCGACGCTTATCTGACCGAGCACGGCAAGCGATTTGAGGAGCAGCTCAAGGATCTGATCCGGATTCCGAGCGTCAGCGCCCAGCCGAATCACGATGACGACACGAGACGGGCGGCCCAGTTTGTGCTTGACGATCTGAAGGGGATGGGGGTCGAGGCCGAGTTGATCGAGTTTCCGAACGGCCACCCGATCGTCTTCGGCCAGAAGCTCGACGCTCCGGGCAAGCCGACCCTCCTTGTTTATGGTCACTATGATGTGCAGCCTCCCGAGCCGCTCGAACCGTGGCTGACTCCTCCGTTCGAGCCGACCGAGAAGAACGGGAACCTGTACGCTCGGGGGGCGACCGACGACAAAGGGCAGATGTTTACGCACCTGAAGGCGGCCGAGGGGTGGCTCAAGGGGGTTGGCGAGCTTCCGATCAACGTGAAGTTCGTGATCGAGGGGGAAGAGGAAGTCGGCGGGGCGAATCTGGAAGCCTTGATGGCCGAGCAGCCGGATCGCCTGGCGTGCGACTTTGCGGTGATCTCTGACACGAGCCAGTTTGCTCCCGGCATGCCGGCGATCACGTACGGGTTGAAGGGGCTGGCGTACTTCGAGTTGATTGTCGAGGGGGCGAACCGCGACTTGCATTCGGGGACCTTCGGCGGCGCGGTGCAGAACCCGCTGAATGCACTGGCGACGATCCTGGCAAGCTTGAAGGACGCCGAGGGACGGATTGCCATCCCCGGTTTCTACGATGATGTCCGGCCTCTGGAAGACTGGGAGCGGGCCGAGTTCGCGAGCTTGCCGTTCTCGGAGGAGGAGTTCCGGGCGGATCTGTCGGTCCCGCACGCCTTTGGCGAGGCCGGGTACTCGACGCTGGAACGGAAGTGGGCGCGGCCGACGTGCGACATCAACGGTATCTGGGGGGGATATTCCGGCCCCGGGCCGAAGACGGTGTTACCTCGACTGGCCGGGGCGAAGTTCAGCTTCCGCCTGGTGCCCGATCAGACTCCGGGACGGGTCCACGAATTGCTGGAAGCCCACCTGAAGACGGTCTGCCCGCCGGGGGTGACGTACACGCTCAAGGCGATGCACGGGGCGCCCTCGGTCCTGGTTGAGGCGAAGGGGAATCCGGGGGTCGAGGCGGCCATGAAGGCGGTCGAGGCTGGATTCGGCACCAAGCCGGTCTTGATCCGCGAAGGAGGCTCGATTCCGGTCGTGGGTCTGATCAAGCAGCACCTGGGGGTCGATACGCTCCTGCTCGGCTGGGGACAGAACGACGACAACCTGCACGGCCCGAACGAGAAGTTCTCGCTGGCCGACTTTCACCGGGGGATCAAGGCGTCGGCACATTTGATGGCGGAACTGGCGAACGCCAAGTGACGCTTGATCGCTGTCAACGACGCGTTCAAGGCGTTTGCAAGGATCAGCAAGACTTGTTCGGCCGGAGTCGGTCGTCCGTTTTCCTCTCCCTGTCTGGGGACTCTGCACGGAGGGAATGCGGAGTACTCATTGACTCATGAAAAACTCTTTTTACCGAGAAACCGCTTCGGCCACCAGGAAGCGGCTGATGGACGCGAAACGATGCTCGACCTGAAATTCGTGCTAAACAACGTCGACGCCGTGAAGCAGAACTGCGTCGATCGCAGTGTGCCGGAAGATGTGATCGAAGACCTGGAGAAGGTCGTGGCGCTGGAGACGCAGCGGCGCGAGTTGCTCAGGGAGGTCGAGGCGGTCCGCAAGCGGCAGAACGAAGTGGCGCAGGCGACAGGGAAGGAAAAGGACCCGGAGGCAAGGGGTGCGCTCGTTGCCGAGGGGAAGCAGTTGAAGCAGCAGGTGGCCGATCGGGAAGACTCGCTTCGGGCGTTGGAGGAGGAGGTCAAGGCCCGGCTGGGACGGGTGCCGAACATGACGCATCCGGAAGCGCCGATCGGTCAGGATGAGGAGGCGAACCGAGAAATCCGAAAGGTTGGCACGCCAAAAACGTTCGACTTTCCGGTGAAGGACCATGTCGAGCTGGGCAAGGAACTGGACCTGATTGACTTTGAGGCGGGTTCGAAGGTGTCGGGCTCGGGGTTCTACTTTCTCAAGAATGATGCGGTGTTGCTCGATCTGGCGCTTCAGCAGTTCGCGATGCAAACGCTCATCAAGCGCGGGTTCATGCCGATCGTGACGCCCGACCTGGCCCGGACGAGCATTCTGGAGGGGATCGGCTTTAACCCGAGGGGAGAGGAAACACAGGTCTATTCGGTCGAGAGCACCGATCTTTGCCTGATCGGCACGGCCGAGATCACGCTGGGGGGAATGCACGCGGAGGAGATCCTCGACGAGTCGGAATTGCCGATCAAGTATGTCGGCCTTTCTCACTGTTTCCGGACCGAGGCGGGCGCGGCCGGTCGCGCGAGCCGAGGGTTGTATCGCGTGCACCAGTTCACCAAGGTGGAGATGTTCGCCTATGCGGTGCCCGAGCAATCGGGGGCGCTGCACGAGGAGATGCTGGCGATTGAGGAGGAGATCTTCTCGGCGCTTGGGATTCCGTACCGGGTGCTCGATATTTGCTCGGGGGACCTGGGCGGGCCGGCGTATCGCAAGTACGACATCGAAGCCTGGATGCCCGGCCGGGGCGACTATGGCGAGGTGACCAGTACGTCGGATTGCACGGATTACCAGGCGAGACGACTGGGGATTCGCTACAAGCCCACCGGGCAAAAGGGTACGAAATTTGTTCACACGCTCAATGGCACGGCCGTGGCTCTGAGCCGGGCGATCATCGTGATTCTGGAGAATTACCAGCGGGCCGACGGGAAGATCGACGTGCCAGAGGTGCTGCGCCCGATCATGGGCAAGGATGTGATCGGTTGAGCGGTTTTTGATGGACCAGATTGACCTCCACGAAAACCGGGGACCGGGTTCTCGAACACACCGAGCCCGTGCCTGTTTCTTGACACGACGGTTGCAATCGAGAACCGCCAGGAGTTGCCATGCGGAATGCCCTGCTGCTGCCTGATCTGAGGGAGTTGATCCATGATGGTCAGGCGGAGGCGGTGCGCGAGTTCCTGGAGGAGCATCCCGCGGTTCGGCAGGCAGAGCTGATCGAGGATCTGGACATTGCCGAGTCGAAGGCGGTCGTCTGTCTGCTGGAACCGAAGGCCCGGGCCGAGGTGGTCAGCTACTTCGACACGGATCGGCAGGTGGAACTGGTCGAGTCGATGGCGCTGGACGACGCAGCGGCCTTGCTCCGCGATATGCCGCACGACGACCGGGCTCATCTGGTCAACCGGCTCGACGACGACCGCACCGAGCTGATCCTGCGGCGGATGGCCCAGGCCGAGCGCGACGATATTCGGCGGTTGACCGAGTACGAACCAGGGACGGCCGGTTCGGTGATGACGACTGACTATGCCACCGTCCCGCCGTTCGTCTCGGTGCGTGAGGCGATTGATGTGCTGCGGCGTGAGGCTCCAGAGCGGGAGACGATCTTGACGAGCTATGTGATCGACCATCAGCGTCGCTTGATTGGCTCGATCACGCTTCAAGGTTTGATCCTCGCCCGGCCGACGGCCCGGGTCGAGGATGTGATGCAGGAGGACCCGATTCGGGCTCAGGTGGACGAGGACCGCGAGGAGGTGGCCCGGAAGATTGCCCAGTATGACCTGATTGCGCTTCCGATTGTCGATGCATCGCAGATGCTGGTCGGGATTGTGACGCACGACGATGCGTTGGATATTCTGCGGGAGGAGCAGTCGGAAGACTTGCTCCGGTTCGGTGCCGTGAATTACGACGCGGCCGAGGCGGAGCACGACCCGGCCGACGAGTCGATCGCCTCGGCGGTGCGTCGCCGGTTCGGCTGGCTCTTGCTGCTCTTCGGGGGCGGCACGCTCACGGGGGTGGTGGTCCAGTCGTTCGGCGGGGTGACGGTCAAGTATCCGGACATCCAATTCGATGCGTTCATCCCGCTCCTGATCGGGACCGGCGGCAACGCCGGGAGCCAGACGGTGGGCACGGTGATCCGGGGGCTGGCACTGGGAGACATCGACCCGAAGCGCGACTTTCTCCGCATTCTGGCCCGAGAGGCGATGACCGGCCTTTCGCTCGGCCTGGCGATCGGCCCATTCGGATTCCTCTTCGCGTGGCTGATCATGGGAAGCTCGCCGAGCTTCGCCGTGGTGATCGGTCTGGCGATTCTGGGGATTTGCGTCTGGGCCGACAGCGTAGGGTCGATGGTGCCCATGCTGGCCCGTCTGGCGAAGATTGACCCGGCAGTTGTCTCGGCCCCGATGATCAGTACGCTGGTGGACGCCACTGGACTGATGATTTTTTATACGACGGCGCGAGTGATTCACGACGTGTTCATTGCCTGACGTTCAGAGTGCTCCATTCGGGAGTGACCCCCGTTGCTCGGACGGCCGAGTGTGGCCGTTTTCGTGTTTCCCTGATGGATTCGATCGTTGAGGACGACCCCCGATGCGTTTCGCCCACCTGACTGCCCCCGAGATCCGAGCGCTGGACCGTACCCGGACGCTCGTCGTGGCTCCGATCGCCGCGTGCGAGCAGCACAGCAACCACTTGCCGGTGATTACCGATACGGTTCTGGTGGGAGCGGTTGCCGATGGTCTGGAAGCCGCGAGGCCGGAGCAGGTCTTGCTGTTGCCGGTCCAGTGGCTTGGGGCCAGCGAGCATCACCTGCCGTTCGGCGGAACCCTGACGGCGACCCTGCCGACGTATGAGCAGATGCTCATTGAGATACTTTCGCCGTTGTTGCGTGATGGGTTCTCGCGAGTGCTCTTGCTCAATGGGCACGGGGGGAATATCGACCCCTTGCATGTGGCACTTCGTCGGCTGGATGCAGCCTTTCCGAAGGCGGTCCTGACCGGCGCGGCGTACTGGGAACTGGCGGCGGAGCCGCTTGCCGCGCTCTGCGAAGGCCCGAGGACCTCGATGGGGCATGCCTGCGAGATCGAGACGTCGATGATGATGCATCTGCGTCCAGAACTGGTGCGGGCCGATCGGATCCAGGATGACCCGTCTCCTGGATTTGTTCCTGGCGGGCTCTTTCACGCGGTCGATTTTGGCCGTCGGACGGAGCGGGGGGCGGTGGGGTATCCGTCGTTTGCGAATGCCGAGAAGGGGAAGCGGATGCTTGAGGCGATCGTGCCGGCGGTGGTCGCGGCGGCCGATGCGGTGCTGGAGGCTCCCCTCGGGTCATCGTGATCGGATCGGATCGAACGATTCCTTGCCGATCGGAAGGGGGGCTGCGATGTTCGATACCGAGACGTATGCGCGACGGGTCGAGGCCGTGCGATCGAGGATGCGAGCCGAGTCGCTCCATGCCTTGCTCGTGACGCACCCGCCGAATGTGACGTACCTGACCGGATTCACCGGCGATTCGTCGGCGCTGTTGCTCGGACTCGATCGCACGATGATCGTTTCTGATTTCCGTTATGCGACGCAGATCCGGGACGAATGCCCGGAGCAGTCGTTCCACATTCGGCCGTCGAGCAAGACGCTGGCCCAGGAGCTGGGCGATGTGATCCCCCGGTTCTGCTGGCGGAGCCTTGGGTTCGAGTCTGCGTCGCTGTCGGTGCTTGACTGGGACACGATCCGAAACGGTTGCAGGTCGACGGAGCTGCGCAGTACGGCGGGAGTGGTTGAGGAGGTCAGAGCGGTCAAGGAGGAAGGGGAGATCGCGGCCATTCGCCGGGCGATTGAACTGGCTGAGCAGGCGTTTGGTCGGGTTCGGCAGCAGTGGTCGGGGGATTGGGATGAGGCGGGGGTGGCCAATCTCCTGGAATCGGAGTTGAGGAGCCTGGGGGCGGCCGGATCGGCGTTTCCGCCGATTGTGGCGGTCGGGCCGCGCTCGGCCTTGCCTCATGCGCGTCCTGAACCTGGAGTCCGGGTGGATTCGAGCGACTTCACGCTGGTGGACTGGGGGGCCTGTTTGGGGCCGTTGCCGTACAGGAGCGACTTGACGCGGGTGATTGTCACCGGTAAGTTAACGCCGAGATTCGAGGAGATTTACGGGATTGTCCTGGAAGCCCAGCGTCGGGCGATCGCGTCGATTCGTCCGGGAATCTCGGCCGGTGAGGTCGATGCCCAGGCCCGATCGTTTATTCAGGAGTCGGGCTTCGGCCGCTTCTTCGATCACGGGCTTGGCCACGGCATCGGCCTGGAAATTCACGAGGCCCCGCGCCTTCGGAAGGACGCGGCTGAGGTGCTCCGGCCGGGCATGGTGCTGACCATCGAGCCGGGAATTTACCTTCCCGACTGGGGAGGCATCCGGATCGAGGACGATGTGCTGGTCACGGCCGACGGTTGTGAATGCCTTTCCCGGGTTCCTCGTGACCTCGATTCCCTTCGAGGTGACACGCCGGGAGCCTGAAGGCGTGCGTCCCGGATGGTCCGAGGACAGATCCCCGAAGCTTCTCGACGCCGAGCGAAGCAGAGCGATCGGAGCGCAGGAATGGCCGAATCCCCGACCGGGTCGGCGGGTGAACATCCCGACCCGGATAATGTCCGCCGGATCCATCGACTGGTCCGGATGATGCATCATTACGACCTGACGTCCATCGACCTGGTCGAAGGACCGACGAAGATCCGTCTGCGTCGTCGGACCGAACAGGCTGTCGTTCCGCTTGCTCAGGCGCCGGTCCCGGTTACGCCGATGCCCACGCCCCCGGCGGGAAGTGTGCCTCCGGCCGTGGCTGCTACTGCGGTCCCGGCCGCGGCTCCGGAGGTGAAAGGGACGCTCATCGAGAGTCCGATGGTGGGCACCTTCTACCAGTCGGGCTCGCCGGAGTCTCCGCCGTTCGTGGCCGTGGGTGCCACGGTTCGTCCCGAGACGACGGTCTGTATCATCGAGGCCATGAAGGTGTTTACCGAGATTCCGGCTGGCGTCTCGGGCCGGATCGTTGAGATCCTGGTTCAGGACAAGCAGCCGGTCGAGTACGGCCAGCCCTTGTTCCGCGTCGAACCGGCCTGAGCATTGGCCATGTCCCCCGCTCCGCTCCCCGATGCCCCCGGGCCTTCAGATCGGGCCTGGCGGTTGGATCACAGAGACCCTCGCGGGAGCACCGCCCGGCGCCACCCCGCGAGGAGCCCGGAACACCCCGGACCCTCGCCGATGGCTGAACCGTCGAAGATTCGTCGTATCCTCGTCGCCAATCGTGGCGAGATCGCCCTGCGGATCATCCGCGCCTGCAAGGAACTCGGCCTGGAATCGGTGGCCGTGTTCTCCGAGGCCGATCGCGGGGCCCCATATCTGGACCTGGCCGACCGCGCCATCTGCATCGGCAAGGCTCCGGCGGCAGACAGCTATTTGAATATTCCCCGGCTGATCGCCGCGGCCGAGATTGCCGATGTCGACGCGATCCATCCCGGTTACGGGTTCCTGAGTGAGAATCCCCACTTCGCCGAGGTCTGCCGCGCCTGCAATTTCGAGTTCATCGGTCCGCCCCACGAGGCCATCCGCCGGATGGGCTTGAAGACCGAGGCCAAGGCCGCGGCCCAGGCCGCCAAGGTCCCGCTTGTGCCCGGCTCGGATGGTCCGGTCGATAGCGACGACGACGCGGTGCGGGTGGCTCGGCAGATTGGCTATCCGGTCTTGATCAAGGCCGCGGCCGGTGGCGGTGGGAAGGGGATGCGCGTCTGTCGGGAGGAAGCGGCCCTCCGGACGGCCATCGCCCAGGCCCGGGCCGAGGCCGACGCCGCCTTCAAGAACCCGAGCATTTATCTGGAAAAGTTCATCGACCGCCCCCGGCACGTCGAGGTGCAGCTGCTGGCCGATTCGCATGGCAATGTGATTCATTGCTGGGAACGCGAGTGCAGTCTTCAACGCAGGCACCAGAAGCTCATTGAAGAATCTCCCGCGCCGACCTTGCCGAGCCGCGTTCGTCGGAAGATTTGCGAGGCCGCCGTTCGACTGGCCAAGACGGCCGGGTATGTGAACGCGGGGACGTGCGAGTTTCTGGTGGATGCCGATTACAACTTCTACTTCATCGAGGTCAATGCCCGGATTCAGGTGGAGCATCCTGTGACGGAACTGGTCACCGGGATCGACCTGATCAAGGAGCAGATCCGGGTTGCCAACGGAGAGCCGCTGTCGGTCAACCAGGCCGACGTGCCGCAACTGGGCCACGCGATCGAGTGCCGGATCAACTGTGAAGACCCGGAGCACAACTTCCGCCCCAGCCCGGGGCTGATTTCCGGCCTGCGAATTCCGGGAGGCATCGGCGTGCGATGGGACTCCCACATCGTCCCCGGCTATCGTGTGCCGCCGAATTATGACTCGATGATTGGCAAGCTCCTCGTACATGCCCCGACGCGATCCGAGGCGATCGCCCGGATGCTTCGGGCACTGGACGAGCTGCGGATCGAGGGGATCACCACGACCGCATCGTTGCACGAACGGATCCTCCATAATCCGGACTTCGCCGAGGGTCGGATCGATACCACCTGGGTCGAGCGCGTGCTGCTGGCGCCTCGGGAGAAGATTGTTCAAGACGCGGGTTGAGGGCAGGGGCCCGTGGAGCCGGGGAGGGCCCGAACGATTGGACAGCGCTGCCATGAGTGAAACGCCCCTGAGCTTGCTCGATCGACTTCGGAGCGACCCCGAGGAGGCGTCCTGGCGGCGGCTGGCCGAGTTGTATTCCCCGTTCATCCTCCGCCAACTCCAGCAGCAGGGCATTTCATCGCTCGACGCCGAGGACTTGCTCCAGGAAATCCTGCTCGTGGTCATTCGCGAGTTGCCCGAGTTCGACCATTCGGGCCGGAAAGGGGCGTTCCGGACCTGGATTCGAGGGATCACGGTGCACCGGATTCTCGGCTACTGGCGGTCACGTCGCCGAGAGGGGAACGGCAGTCCGGTTCCGAACCTGGAACAGCTTGAGGACCCCGAGAGCGACCTGAACCGGGTTTGGGATCTCGAACACGACCGTTATCTTGCGCAGCGGTTGCTGGAAGGGATTGAGTCGGAATTCTCGGCCCCGGTCTGGCGATCGTTCCATCGCCAGGTAATCGAAGGGCTTCCTGCCGCCGAGGTGGCTGAGGAGCTGGGACTGACGGTCAACGCCGTGCTGATTGCCAAGTCTCGGGTATTGAGGCGGCTTCGCCAGGAAGGGCGGGGGTTGATTGACTGATGTGTTGACCGGGGAGAGGCGAGGCCGCCGGCCGTTGAGAATGGCGTGATGCTTCCCGTCAACGCCGCATGAGGAATTTCTCTCTCGATTGGACAGGATCGTGGAGCCGGCGCACTTCCAGTCGTGAAGCCCGGTGCGATCGGACGCCTCGGGCGGCCAAGAGGTCCTGGCCCCGATGAGCGTGTGCGCCTTCGGGGGCGATGATCGAGGAGAAACTCAACCGATGAGCAATCACCAGGTTCGCGCACTGCTTGCCGTCTCGTTTCTGACGCTTCTGGTGCCTGTCGCGGGGGCTCGGGGCGAACAGATTTTGCTGTCAAAATACGACATTGACGATGCCGTGCTGTCTGGCCACGGAAACTGGGCCCATACGTACTCCGGGACGATCACGCCCGGCGCATCTTTCGTGAACTTTGTCAATGGTCGGCTGGGGACCTACCGAGGGGGAGGCGGTACGCTGACCGACGGGGTCATTGGAAGCACCCTGCAGACGAGCCAGTTGTTCGTGACCCCTCAGGCGACTGACGGGACGGTGATCAGGCCCGTTATCACCTTCTTTCTGGATGCCGTGTTCACGCTCGATACGATCGATTTGTATGGTGGTGATATCCCGAACAATGGTATCCCTGGAGAGTTAACCGGTGTGACGGTGACGCTGGTCACGCCCGACTTATCAGTTGTTAGCCATGCGTTTCAGACGACTCCGTTCGGGACGGTTCAGAATACGCTCGGCTCCCTGGTCAACGACCGAGTCGTGCTGGGTGGCTCCCCTCTGGAAGGAATTGCGGCGACCCGGGTCATCCTGAGCGACTTCATCGGAACGAATTCGAACTGGTTTTCACTGACGGAGGTTCAGATGTTCGGGAATCGGGTTTCGGTGACTCCCATTCCTGAGCCGACGTCACTGGTCCTGATGGGAACAGGCTTGCTCGCCCTGATCGGTGCTCGACCGGTGCGGCGGCGATGGATGGGTCGGAGCAGCCGGTTGACGTTGTCGGAAACGTTCCGCAACGAGCCCCAGGGAGCTTGAGTTCGGTGAGGTGCCGTGATTGCTTGCCCTGACCCGGGGTGGAGGATCGGGCGATGCAAAGACCCGCTGCCGTTGATCATCCCGATCCCGATCGTCTCTTCGCCTTTGCTCGGGGGGAGATCGAGGAGCACGACGCGCAGGAGATCGAGCGGCATTTGGCTTCTTGCGAGCGTTGCCGGCCGATCCTGGAGGGTTCGGCCGACGACTCGTTGATCGGTCTGCTCCGGTGGGTTGCCCCAACCGAACCTGATGCTGGCTCCGCCGTCGTCTCGGCACCGGCACCGGCACCGGCACCGGCAGCACCAGCACCGGCACCGGCCTCGCCCCTGCCCGAGGGTTACGAGCTGATTGGGCCGATCGGTCGCGGGGGCATGGGAATTGTCACCAAGGCCAGGCAACGCGGTCTTGGTCGGGTTGTTGCGCTGAAACGGATTCGATCCGGCCCGGACGCCGACCCCTACGAACTGGTTCGTTTTCGTGCCGAGGCCGAGGCCGCCGCGTGCTTGCAGCATCCGAACATTGTTCAGATTTTTAATGTTGGACGGGTCGGCGGGCAGCCCTACATCGCAATGGAGTACGTCTCTGGTGGCACGCTGACAGATCGGCTGGCGTCTGGTCCGATGAGGCCTCGGGAGGCTGCCAGTCTGATTGAGACGCTGGCTCTGGCTGTCGACCACGCCCATCGCTCCGGGGTAATCCACCGGGACATCAAGCCTGGCAACGTATTGCTGACCGAGGACGGTCGGCCGAAGCTCGCCGACTTTGGCCTGGCCAAGCGACTCGACACCCCAGGGGGTGCCACGCGATCCGGCGCTCTGCTGGGAACCCCCCAGTACATGGCTCCGGAGCAGGCCGCCGGCCGGACCGAGCTCGTCGGTCCCCCGGCCGACATCTACGCCCTGGGGGCTGTGCTCTTCGAATGCCTGACCGGACGGCCGCCCTTCATCGCCCCGTCTCCCATCGAGACCCTCGACCTGGTCCGGACCACCGAGCCCCCGACCCCCGGTCGCCTTCAGCCGGGCATTCCGATCGACCTACAGACGATCTGCCTGAAATGCCTCGAGAAAGACCCCGCTCGGCGGTACGAATCGGCCGTCGAGCTGGCCGCGGACCTCGCGCGGTTCTCCGCAGGAGAGCCGATCCGGGCCCGAGCGACCGGACCGATTGGCCGAGGCGTGAAATGGGTCCGTCGGAGGCCCTCGCAGGCAATCGTGATCGGCCTCTCGTTGCTGATCCTCCTCTCGGCAGGAGTTGGAATCGTCTGGTCAAACGTTCGATTGCGGCAGGCAATCGACCGGGCAGAGTCCGCTGCCGAGGAAGCGAGCCTGCAACGTCGGAACGCGGAGGAAAACTACCGGGACGCTCGCGAGGCGCTCCGGCGCGTTCTTGACTCATTCGCAGACTCGGACTTCGCCGGCCTGCCCCGCCTCAGCGAGCTCCACCGTGTGCAGGCCGAAGCGGCACTCGAGTTCTTCGATCGAGCCATCGCACGGGCCAACGGCGAGGACGCGACGGTGCAACTCGATACGGCTCAGGCCGCCGTCGAGGCCGCCAATCTTGAAATTGTGGTGGGTCGACCTGAGCGGGCCGAGATTCACCTCTGCCTCGCCGCCGAACTCCTCGATGACCTTCGTCTCCGGTTTCCCGACGACTTGACACTGACTCGGGAACGAATGGTCGTTTCCCTGAAGCG
This sequence comes from Tautonia rosea, assembly GCF_012958305.1. Lineage (NCBI taxonomy): Bacteria > Pseudomonadati > Planctomycetota > Planctomycetia > Isosphaerales > Isosphaeraceae > Tautonia > Tautonia rosea. The sequence continues at coordinate 414,168 of NZ_JABBYO010000007.1, forward strand.
TGGGGTCATGGGTTCCAGAACGGATCTTGAGCAGTCCGTCACCGCGCTGGAAGAAGCGTTGAGCCTCGCTGAAGCCATCCTTCAGGCCGACCCCGAATCGAGATCCGCTCGCAGCGACGTGGCCTGGTGCTCGCATAACCTCGGTGCCGTCTGGCATCATGCCGGCCATGGCGATCGGGCCGAGCCGCATTATCGACGAGCCGTGACGATCAACTCCCAGCTGGTTGACGAGGCCCCCGACGATTTGGGCAAGGCCGTCGAACTGGCCCAGAACCTCATCAACCTCGGTCTGATCGACGCCGGGCTGGGCAATCGCAACCGCGCCGAAGATGACTATCAACGTGCCGCCGAGTTGCTCGATCACGCCGTCTCACGTGATCCCGAGCACCTCGAATACGTGGCCACGATGGCCGACCTCGCGGTCAACAGGGGGATTCTCGACGTGGAACTCGGCCGCCTGGATTCCGCGATTGCCCGTTATCGCGAGGGCCTTTCCCGGATCCACCCTCTGCTGACCTCTGAACCGAACATGAAACGGCTTCGCGGCACCGCTCTGAATCTTCACGGATCTCGGGCACAGGCACTCATGGCGATCGATCGCTTTTCCGAGGCAATCGCTGACTGGGAACGCGTGATCGAGCTTGCGGAACCCGGGACACCGCTCCGGTCCATTAAGATGGCTCAAAGTCTTTGCGTGGCCCGATCGGGCGACTACCGAGGAGCAGCCCAGGGCGTCCGTGCCTTGCTCGATCACGCCGAACCACCACTCTCCCCGATTGATGACTACAATCTGGCCTGCATTCTTGCCATTGCCTCGTCCTTCGCGAGCCTTGAGGCGCCTGGTCAAGACCACGCGACCACCGCGATCCACCAGGACCTTCTCGAACGGTCGATGAGCCACTTTCGCTCGGCAATTGCCCAGGACCCGTCCTTGATCGATCTGGCAAGAAAAGACCCCGACTTCGAAGCCCTCAGACCCCTTCCTCAATTCGTGTCCCTGCTCGATGACTCGGAGTGACTCTTGTCGATCGACGGATTCGCCTTGGAATCCTGGATTTCTGTTCCAACTCCAGGCGAAGGGCCGAATCCGCCATGAGATATCGAACCGAGCTGATCACGGTGCTGAGCCGCTGGATGCTTCGTCGAGGAAGGCAGAAAATTTCGGTAGGGTGTTGACCCGCAAAATTTCAGAGGTATGCTTGCTT